>JBOFQC010000177.1:0-2668 GCA_051660725.1 Thermoguttaceae bacterium | reverse complement strand
GCTCTTGCAAGGTGCCAGATTGACCGCCTGGGAACTTATGCAGCGGGGGATCGACGTGACGCTTATCTGCGATTCAATGGCACCAATGATAATGCGGCAAGGAAAAATCAACGGCGTCATTGTCGGCGCTGACCGGATTGCAGCGAACGGTGACACCGCAAATAAAATCGGCACTTACGGAGTTGCGGTTGCTGCCGCGGCTCACAAGATACCGTTTTACGTCGCGGCACCGGCTTCGACTTTCGACCTGACGTTAAAAGACGGCTCTGGAATCCCGATTGAAGAACGAGACGCGGAAGAAATCACCTGCGGATTTGGTAAACGCACCGCTCCAGTTGGTGTCAAGGTTTACAATCCGGCGTTTGACGTCACTCCAGCCGAACTTATTGCCGGCATTATTACAGAAAACGGTGTCATCTTGCCGGTTACACATGAGAATGTGGAAAAGGTTGTAAACAAAACCCGCTAACCCGCGAGTTTTTTAGAAAAATCAGTTGCGTTTTTTCTTGTCCATTTGCGTGCCGACAAATAGGCCTGCCATAAAACCGAGCAGGCCACATCCTACAACGCTGAACGCTATAAATCGAAACCATGTGAATAAACCACCTCCAATAATGGTGTAGCCCAGAATCGAACGCAACTTAAACAAGAATGGTATATGTGGTGTCGACATTCCGTAGTTGACGACATACAAAACCAAGCCGAGAAAAAAGCCGAGTCCAAGCGAACCGGCGAAAATATATGACGCCACCTTGTTCGCTTTTTTCCGTTTGAACTTGAATATGTTCGACTCAAATTGGGAGCGTTCTTCTTCGTACAATTGGCTACTCCTTCAATTTTGGGTTTTCGTTTTTGTTCTTGCGATGTCTTCTTTTCAGTTCCGAATTATGACACCGTGTACGGTTCACGTTGTGGTCGGCTCTGCATTGCCTTTGCTTCGTCATCGCCGACGATTGTTTCCTTAACCGGGTCCCATGTCAGCTGCCGACCATTAAGTCGAACCGAAATGTTAGTCAAGTGGCAAGCTGTTATGCTTCGGTGTTCAATGTCAACCGGTGACACCGGCACGTCACGGCTTCGCACGCAGTCGAAGAAATTTTTGACGTGGTGATCACTCGGCCTGACTTTCCATGCGTCTGATGGAAGCGGCTTATCTTTGAGTTCGTCAATTGCCTTACCGTAAACGCCACCACGATTTACAAACAGACGCCCGCGGTCTCCGATAAACATGATACCGTTACGGTCAAATGTTTTAAGTTCTTCCGGCGTGTCTTTTCCGAACATCCAATCGAGCTGCGACTGGCTGGTTTCCACGTGACCTTCAACGGCACCGTAAAGAGCAAGGTCTTTCATTGCCGAGCAGTAGAACATTTCAATCCCGTTCGGGTAAACCATTTTAGAGACAAACCGATCCGGCGTGTTATAACAGTCCGGCTTGTCTTCGTTTGGAAACAGTCCGCGAGCCTCAACCGAAATCGGACCGGTGCTTTCGCAGTCCATTCCCCAATGCGCAATGTCAACATGGTGATTGCCCCAGTCGGTTATGATACCACCTGCGTATTCGTACCACCACCTCCAGACACCCTGAGTTCGATTTTTATTGTACGGTTTGATCGGGGCCTGCCCCTGAAACAGGTCCCAATCGAGTTCTTGCGGCACTTCCTCGTTTGGAAACGGACCACCTTTCGTCGAGAAGTACGGAACCGCAACCCAAACGGTTTTCAACTTGCCAATTCTGCCGTTTCTGACAAGTTCAATCGCCGTTTGAAACGCTCGATCACTTCGCTGTTGCGTTCCGGTTTGGAAGACCCGTCCGGTGTCTTTGACGACTTTGCAGAGTAGTTTTCCTTCGTCAATTGTAAGCGTGAGTGGTTTTTCACCGTATACGTCTTTCCCTGCACGGCACGCATCAACATTGATTTTCGTGTGCCAGTGGTCCGGCGTGGCGACAATGACGGCGTCAATATCTTTTCGGTCCAGCACCCTACGATAATCCTGATAGATGTCCGCTTTTTCGGCACCGAAAAGTTCCTTTGCTCCTTCCGCCATTCTTAAATCAGCGTCGCAAATCGCTACAATTTCCGCAAATTCGGAGGCGAGCATGGAATCGCCGCGTCCCTGTCCTCCGACTCCTATGCAGCCGATTCGTAATCGGTCACTCACAGATTGCTCGGCCAATGCTTTTTGGCGAGGCCTGCATAAATGAACAGTAGAAAGCATCGCCGCAGTAGCTGATGCTGTACGTAAAAATTCACGTCGGATCATGATATTCTCCGTATTCTGGTAAGATGAAAGAGTTTGGCAACGTCGAGCAGTATTGTCGAGTTAATTCTTTGGCTTTAAGCTGAAAAGCACTGCCGCAATTACGACTTCCGCAATAATCGACACGCCGCGTTGTGCGCCGGCAACAACAACTGCAAGTCCCGCTGCCTGTTTGGCAAGTTCCGTTGTTGTCATTCCTGCATTATCAGGCATTGCGGCAAGGGCAACAACGAAAAGCGGTGTAAGGAATTTCATGAGCACAAATTCCCTGGCTCCGATTCCGCCTGGAACCATTAACACGAACCCGAGTACAACCGACATCCCCATTATAGCAACATATTGCGGATAATGCGATATGAACGCACCGGGATCAATTCCGATTCCTTTAGATGTCGCCCAAAGACTT
>JBOFQC010000176.1:0-2508 GCA_051660725.1 Thermoguttaceae bacterium | reverse complement strand
TCGGTTTGCTCAACATTATCATCATGTTCTCAGAAAAAAATCAACATTTGGTTCCTGATATACTGTTCAACGGCAATAATTTGACATTTTCCAATTATGGGATTTGTGAATGTAATAACAATGAACCCAACGAAAATTCGGTAAACGAAGCCGACCAACGGGAGGCGGAACACTTCACGCGAAGCGCACTGCCCATACCGGGCTCCGGTATAAACAACTGTCAGATATAACTTTGCAGCTAAATGAAAACAAAAATCCCCTGCCTTTTCCTTGCTTGCACAATTACGCTTATTTGCGTATTCTTCGGCCCGGTGCTTTGGGGGGGGAAACAATTTGCGTTTCGTGACGGTTCGCATTTTTATTTTCCGCTGTTCAAATATATTCAGGAAGAATGGAATGCGGGCCGGATTCCGCTTTGGATGCCTTACGAAAATCTTGGGCAACCGTTGATTGGAAATCCTGCCAGCAGTATTTTTTATCCAGGTAAACTTGTTTTTTTTCTTTCCGCTATTTTTCCGATTAGTTTCACGTTTACGTATCATCTTTATGCGGTTTTACACGTGTTTCTTGCAGCTTGTACAATGTACAGGCTTGCACGCTATTTCTCGGTATCAAAAGAAGCGGCAACTCTTGCTGGTATCACTTACGCATTTGGTGGTGTCGTGCTTTATCAACACTTGAACATTATTTTTTTGGTTGGTGCAGCCTGGCTGCCGGAATCAATACGGTTAGCTTTTCGAATCAAGGAAGAAAGTTATAAAAAAGCAACGCCGGAGATTCGTGTAAACCAAATATTACTCGGAACAGTTTTAGCATTAATGCTTCTCGGCGGTGATGTGCAGTGCGCATATCTGTCTGGTATTATTGCGTTTATAATAATTGGCGTCAAGAAAATCGCGGTCCCGTTTTTGATCGCATTCATACTCGGCGCGATTCAGATTTTTCCCGCTTTTGAATTTTCGCAAGGCAGTAACCGAGCAACAAATACGCTGCCTCACTCCGTGTGGGAAGTGCCGAAAGTTTTGTTGCATGAAGATGCGGCGTCAAAAATAAAAGACGGCTTCCTTTGCCGTGACTTAACGGAAAGGGGACACACACGAAACACGTACTTATACAGCTTGACACCGTGGCGTCTCGTCGAGTTTGTTATTCCAAATGCTGGCGGTAAACAATACCCGGCAAACACGCGTTGGATTTACGCAACAACTTGGGACAATTACGTTTGGGTGCCGTCTCTATACATGGGAGTAATTCCAATTATCTTTGCTGCGAGTGTATTTTTCAAGAAAGGAAATCGCTTTTTCTTTGCAATACTGTTGGTGTCACTGCTCGGTTCGCTTGGTTATTTTGGAGTCGGTTGGTTCGTGAATGTGTTTGGCTACGGTGTCAAAGACTTCGGGGCGTCACCCTCCGGTATCGGCTCACCGGTTGGCGGTGTGTACTGGTTAATGAATTTGTTGCTGCCGGGATTCACACAATTCCGATATCCACCAAAACTCCTTGTATTTACAGTACTTGCGGCCAGTTTTCTTGCTGCAAAGGGCCTTGATGCCTACATAACTAAAACTGCTATTAAAAAAATAATCCTTTTCGTTGCCGCAACATTATTTCTTCTCACAACATCTGTAGCAACTTGGTTTGCGTTTAAATACTTCTCGGCAACGACGCCGCCTAATTGCCCGATGTTTGGCCCGTGTGACATTGACGTCGCCGCAACACAACTTATTTACAATTCGATTTTGCCGGCAAGTTTAAGTTTAATTGCTTTTGCGGTGATTTCTTTGCTAATATTTAAACCAAAGAATATGCAAGCGAAACCGCAATACTTCGGAATACTAATCGTAATTTTTGCGTGCGTTGATATTTGCCTTGCTAACGCGTGGCTGGTACCAACCGTACCTCAAACAGTTTATGAGCACAAGTCACCAATTGCGGAAATCATTTCCAAACATACAGTTACACAAGGCTGCCCGCCTAGAATATACCGTTACTCGATTTGGTACCCGAAACGTTTCAAAGCAGAATCAGATGCAAATCGTCTTGCTGAAAGTGTGCAGTTTGATATCACGTCAATTGCACCGGAGTTTAATCTTTTAAACAAGTATGCAATTGCTGACACGCAGGGTACAATGATGCTCGCCGATTATACTGAACGGTTGCGTCAGATACGTTCTTCTACAGAAAACTTCGAGGACGAGCTTGCTCAAGTTGATGTCGATTATGTGATTTTACCGGCAAGGAAGTTGCTCAACCGGGAAAAAGCGGAGCGTTTATATGTTGACGCCAAATGGGACGTTTCACTTTGGAAACTCAAAGAAAACATTTATATTGAAGATAACAACATTACACACCCAGCTGACACCAGTCTCTGGAAGTATTCAGAGTACACTCCGAACAAAACAGTTATTGAGTTTAATTTTTCACAAAATGAAAAGCCACAAGAACTTGTGCTTACCGAGCAATTTTACCCCGGTTGGCAAGCGGTAATTACACTTGAAGACGGTACCC
>JBOFQC010000175.1:0-6961 GCA_051660725.1 Thermoguttaceae bacterium | reverse complement strand
CTTGTATTCGTAAGCAAACTGTAATTCCAGCAAAGCCCTATCAAGGCGTTGCCGCATAATTTCTTCGGTTTCGGTACCACGCCCGATCAACCGCTCCTTGAGCACTTCAACACTTTTAGGTTCAATAAAAACCGAAATAGCGTCGGTGAACTCGGAAAAAATTTTCTTTGCGCCCTGCACATCAATTTCGAGCACAACCCATTTTCCTTCAGCAATTGCGTCAAGCACTTGTTTTCGTAACGTTCCGTACCAAGCACCGCCAAAAACTTGAAAACATTCGAGAAACTCACCGTTTTCGCGTTTACTCTCAAAATCTTCCGGCGTAAGGAACCAATAATTTACACCGTTCACTTCACCGGGCCTAATTTTACGGGTCGTGGCAGAAACACTGAAAACCAACGGATAATTCGACTCGGCAAACACCCGCTTCAATATTGTCCCTTTGCCAACTCCAGACGGCCCCGACACAATTATTAACTTCCCGGTTTGTTGCATATCAATACTGTACAACGGCAATAAATTACCTTTCTAATGTTGGGAAAAAAAGAAAGGTTACCTTTTCCAACAAACGAAACCTCGGTAAACAAAGCCGACCAACGGGAGGCCTAACACTTCACGCGAAGCTACTTATGCCTGAACGGCAGGTTCCCGCCATACCGTGATACGGTATATACATAAACCGTTACTACTTTTGCTGTGTAATACTCGCTATTCCACGTTTTGGACCATTTCACGGATACGTTCAATGGTCGCTTTCATTTCAATCACGTGTTTTGAAATGTCGGAATCATTAGATTTCGAACCAATTGTATTCGTCTCACGAAACATCTCCTGCGTCAGAAAATCGAGCTTTCGTCCGCACGTATCCTCTTTCTCGAGAACTTCCGCAAATTGTGCTATGTGACTTCTAAACCGAACTATTTCTTCAGAAATGTCACTTTTGTCGGCAAAAAGTGCGATTTCCCGAGCCAAATCGGCTGTGTCGAGCATTAAATTATGCTCGTTCATTATTTTTCCGACCCGCTCCGTAAGCTTTTGCCTGTACTGTTTCGCAACCTGCGGAGCAAGTGCCTCAACTTTCGTGATTTCTCTTTCCAGAATCGAATTATTTACAGTTAGGTCAACCCGCATGGATTCGCCCTCAACTTGTCGCATCTGGTGCAAACTCACAAAAGCGTCGTCCAAAGATTTCAAGACCGCCTTTTCTATCAGCTGCGTCTGTTCTTCGGACAGAATTTTTTCCTCGTGCACAACACCAGGCAATTCCAAAAATTTATCCAGTGCCGGAACTGTCTGAACACCAAGTGAAGACGCTATTTCCTTGACCTGCTCGAAATACGACCTGAGCAACGGCTCGTTAAGTCTTGTATCTCTTGCAGATGGCTCCTTAAATATTCTTACAGAAACGTTAACCGAGCCGCGAAAAATCTTTTCACGAATAAAGGATTCGACTTTCGATTCAAGCGCAGCATAACCCTCTGACATCCGCAAAGATATCTTCAGGTAACGGTTGTTCACGGTTTTGATTTCGGTTGTTACGGTCACATCGCCAAAACAGACACTGGCCGCACCAAACCCAGTCATGCTTAAAAGCAAGGATATTTTATTGGTAAAAAGATTTTACTCGTTGTTATTTTTCACTATCAGCATCTGATGCCGAAGCGGGAGCAGGAGTTGCCGCATCCGGTTGAGACGAACCTTCCGCTGGGGCTGTTTGATTAGCCGAGCCGCTACCATCAAAGTTCAAGCCACCGCCTGGATTATGATTCAACACCCAAATTGAAACGATACAAATCATAAACCAAATAACGGCAGTTACGACAGTTATCTTGGTGAAAGTATCACCCGCTTTTGTTCCGAAAGCACTCTGTCCACCCATTCCGCCAAAGGCGCCTGCTAATCCACCGCCTTTACCTCGCTGGATCATTATCAACAGTATCAAGAAAACGGAGATGAAAATTAACAGTAATATAAGTAACGCTTGGACCATTTTTACTGGTGGGAAAATTGTAAATTAGAAATGAATTATACTGTACAACTGCTTAGCTCTTTATGATTCCCATAAATGAGTCGGCTTTCAACGCCGCACCGCCTACAAGGGCTCCGTCAACATTCGGTTTGGAAAGAATTTCTTTCGCATTATCAGCTTTGACACTTCCGCCGTATTGGATGCGGACCGCTTCGGCAACTTCTTTATTATAACGTTCTTCGATAACTTTGCGAAGAGCAGCGTGAACTTCTTCCGCTTGATCTGGCGTGGCAACTTTACCAGTTCCAATTGCCCAAACCGGTTCGTAAGCGATCACGATTTTTTTCATGTCTTCGGCGGAAACGCCGGAGAGCGAACCTTCAAACTGCCTACGAACTACGAGATTCGTTGTTCCTTTTTCACGTTCTGCGAGCAGTTCGCCGACGCAAACAATCGGAATAATCCCGGCCTGAAGTGCAGCCAAAACTTTTTCGTTGACCATTTCGCTCGATTCATGCAAAATGTGGCGGCGTTCGCTGTGTCCCAAGATAACGTATTTGCAACCAATATCTTTGAGCATTGCCATGCTGATTTCGCCGGTGAACGCTCCGTCTTTCTCGAAATAAGCGTTTTGAGCACCGAGAGCGACATTGGAGCCTTTCAGAACCGTTGCGACCGGCTGCAGATATACGCTTGGCGGACAAACTGCAACTTCAACTTCTGTAACATTTTGCGACTCTTTTTTAACCGCTTCCGCAAGTGCAACGGCAGAAGCAAGATCAAGGTTCATTTTCCAGTTTCCGGCGATCAACAGTTTTCGAGCCATTTTAAATCAAATTTGTATATGGTTTTTATTGTTTAAGTGTATGTATTTGCTTATCGTTCCAAACACTTGCTATAATATACCGAGATTTTCGAGAGTTTAAAGAGTAAATCATTATCGCCTGAATTCACTTTTATGCAAGGGGGGTTTCTAAAGTGATTAAGCATACCCAAATTCTGATTTTTCACAGTTGTACTGTATGATTTATTATTGACGCAAAACCCGGCTCCACGCCCTGTTTTTTATATTCGTAGCCCGGGCCGATACTTCGCTTTGCCCCGGGCTGGTATGTTGAGCCACTTCGTAGCGTAAAACCACAACTGCATTTGCCAACAAAATTTTACTGTGCCCCACAGTAACTCAAAACTTTGCGGTTCTCTTGCGTTCTAAGTAAAATTGTCTATAATCAAGCGTAAACCAGTACATGTTTCCCCAAACTGTACAAGAGTAATTTTTTACCGTGCGCAGTCTTTGAAGCGCAGTTTCGCTTGCTTTACCCTGCGGAAAAAGCAAGGTTTTACGAATCGAGTAAACTGCAACATATTGACCACGTACAGTTTACAACAACTAGGAGTTTTTAGATGATCGTCACAACGAAAGAGTTGTTCCAGCAAGCGTACGGCAAATACGCAATTGGGGCATACAACATCAACAACCTTGAACAGACAGTTGGTCTTTTTCGGGGCAATTTAGGTAAATGGAATAAAAATGAAGACCCGAGCGACGCAGCAAAGAGCGCTCCGTTTATCATTCAGATTTCAAGAGGTGCGCGTTCATATAGTGACAAGCGGATGCTCGAAGCTCTGATTCGCTCCGCCGGCGAAGTTTTCCCGGACGCAATTTTCGCAGTTCACCTTGATCACGGCACTGAAGAAGCGTGCTATGATTGCATTGACAGCGGTTTTTATAGCTCCGTCATGATTGATGCTTCGCATGAGCCGTTCGAAAAGAACATCGAAATTACAAAAAGAGTAGTTGACCGCGCTCACGCCAAGGGAATCGTAGTCGAAGCAGAACTCGGTCAGCTCGGCGGTGTCGAAGAAGACATTGTCGGAAGCGTTAAACTTACCGATCCGGCACAGGCCGCGGAATTCATTGCCAAAAGCGGTTGCGATTCGCTCGCCGTTGCAATTGGTACTTCGCACGGAGCGTTCAAGTTCTCCGGCAAACAAGGTCTGCACTTCGACGTTCTCGAACAGATTCAAAAAGCGGTTCCTAAGAACTTCCCGCTCGTCATGCACGGAAGCTCTTCGGTTCCGAAAGAATGGGTTGACCGCATCAACAACGCTGGTGGACATCTCAAAGATTCCAGTGGTGTCAACGAAAATCAATACCTTCCGGCCGCGAAACTTGGTGTCACGAAAATTAACATTGATACTGACGGACGGCTCGTTTGGTGCGCAATTCACCGTGAAGCTTTCCGTGACGATCCGGCCAACTTCGATCTTCGTCCGCCGGGGAAAGTGTTTATGACCGCTTACGCCGAGTACATCATCCACAAAAACACAATGCTCGGCAGTGCTGGCCAATTGGAAACCGTTCGTGCTGCACTGAAATCCAGCTGCGGATGCGGTTGCAAATGCGGCTGCAAATAAATTCGTGTAAAATACTCACGAAACTTTTTATTATACACCGCTGGTCAAAAGCCAGTGGTGTCAAACAGGCGGATTTCAGTGAAAGCCGCTCTGATTTTTCTACACAATTGATTACCAGTTTGGCTTCGTGCCGAAATGTTCTAAATATTCTTATAATTACACTGTACAACGGCAATAAGTTGACATTTTCCAATGACGGGATTTGTAAATATAATATCAATGAAACCAACGAAATCACGGAAAACTAAACCGACCAACGGGAGGTGATATACTTCACGCGAAGCTATTCATGCCTGAACGGTAGGTTCCCGCCATGCCGTGCTACGGTATAATGACATTTATCTTACAGGAATTTCTCTTATGCAAATGCAAAAATTAAAATTAGCGGTGCTTATTTCTGGCACAGGCCGTACTTTACACAACATAATTAAACTTTCGAATGAAGGCAAACTCTCAGCCGAAGTCTCAGTTGTGATATCAAGTACGCCAAACGCAAAAGGTTTACAATACGCCGAAAAAGAAGGGATTCCGATTAACATCATTGAAAAGAAGGATTACGAAACCCGCGATGAATTCAGCAAGGCTGTTTTCGACGTTTGCCGAGAACTTAAGGTAAACTACGTGATAATGGGTGGTTACGTTAAGTTACTCGAGATACCGGCAGATTTTCATAATCGGGTGCTCAACATTCACCCGTCTCTGGTGCCAGCTTTTTCCGGTAAAGGGTATTACGGTTCACTCGTCCACGAAGCCGTGCTACAATATGGTGCCAAGCTAAGCGGCTGTACTGTCCATTTCGTCGACAACAAATACGACGAGGGGCCGGTAATTATGCAGAGGTCCGTTGACGTACATGAAAATGACACCCCGGCGTCACTGAATGACAGAATTTTCGAACAAGAATGTATTGCGTACCCGGAAGCGATTCAACTGCTCGCTGAAGGCCGTATAACCGTTGACGGCAGACGAGTAAAAATTAAAAATAAGAAGTAATGCTTTCAATAAATTTAGGTCCGTTAACTCTTGCGAATCCGATTCTTGTAGCGTCCGGCACGTTTGGGTACGCGAAAGAAATGGAGTCGGTACTTGATCTCGCCCGGCTAGGTGGTATCGTGCCGAAAACGGTAACCGTTTTGCCACGCCCGGGTAATCCACCACCTCGCACGGTTGAAACCGCTTCCGGTTTACTCAACTCAATTGGGCTTGACAATGACGGAATTGACGAGTTCCTAGAAAAAAAACTTCCCGTTCTCTGTTCTTACGGACCGCCAGTTTTCCTCAGCATTGCCGCAAAAAAAATTGATGAAGCCCAAGTTTTTGGCGAAAAAATTGACACCGCACAAAATTCCTCAGCAGCCAGTAACGGCACATCCGGAATCGCGGCAATTGAACTAAACGTTTCGTGTCCAAACGTATCAGGTGGTGTCGATTTCGGAACTGATCCGAACCTGTGCGAACAAATGGTGTCAGCGTTCCGTAAAGAGGTGTCATTGCCGCTTTTTGTGAAGCTGTCACCAAACGTTTCAAATATTGCGCAAATTGCAAAAGCTGCAGAAAACGGCGGCGCTGACGGCATATCGGCAACAAACACATGTTTCGGACTCGCAGTGGATTGGGAAAGACGTAAACCACGTCTCGGCAACGGGTTCGGCGGACTTAGCGGGCCGGCAATCAAGCCAATTTCTCTTCGTTGCGTTGCTCAGATTTATCGGGCGGTGAAAATTCCAATTATCGGAATCGGCGGCATTGAATCGGTTCAAGATGTACTCGAATTTATTGTTGCCGGTGCATCAGCAGTGCAAATCGGAACCGCGAATTTTTATAAGCCGACCCTTACGACGCAGATAATCGACGAGCTGCCAAACATTCTTCAGCAAGAAGGAATTCGTTCTGTTCAGGAACTTGTCGGAACGCTGGAATTTTAGGTTGCGGTATAACGACTACGATTCGTCGTTCTGGATCACATACGCGGCGCGACCTAGTAGCCTGAAATATATAAGCGGAAAGAATCCCAAAACAACGGCATCAAGTAGTGCAACGCCAACGTAATAAAGTGGTGAGTGAGTAAGCGGATTTTCGTGATACACAAGATTCACGTAAGCGACACCGTACACCAACAAAAACGGTGTCACAGCAAACACAAGTGAAGCCACGTAAAACTTTATCCAAAGAAGTGGATTTGACACCACGCTGGTAAACGTCTTACTCGGAAAACCGCCAAAAAACGTATCCGTTTCCGTTATGCACAAAAGAATAAACGGAAACGTAAACAGCGCACTGGTACCAAGCGCAGTAATTCTGACGTAAAATGCCACCAACGAATCCGCGGCGTCAAATCCCGGTGCGAAAAGCTTTAAGGCCCAGATAAAAAACACGCCGGGGTAAAACGATACGAAAAGCGTAAGAGCGGTCCAGAATACGTACGACGCGCCAAGTCCGAGGTCGAACAGTATCCACTGGTCAACACGAATTCTGCCTTTCGATGTCTCAGAATAAATACTGAAACCGAAAAGCAAAATCAGTACTGCCCAGATAATTCCCAAAAAAGTGCCAAAAAAGAACGAAACGGTAAAG
>JBOFQC010000174.1:0-2593 GCA_051660725.1 Thermoguttaceae bacterium | reverse complement strand
GCCGAACCTCGCGAACCCGCCTGGTTTGCCGGTTAATGGGTTGATGACGTCATTTTTTTCTCCTTCACTACGTGACGCCAGAAGCGAGTATCCGCCGAGTTCGACACCTTTATCATTTGCGTACTTGGTCAGTTTCTTTATATATTCGAGATTTTCTTGCGATTCGTTTTCAATATTAAAACCGCTGCCGAAAGTCAGAATAACCATTTCGAAACCAAGTTCCGCACATTGGTCAACGGCCAATTTCACCGCATCTTCATTTACGCTGCTTACGTGCATGATAATTGGATTTTCCACCGACCACGGAGCAAGTGTGCGGTACATTCGTCGTTGTGCGAGACCGCACCGTTCTCTATCATACGAATCGTGAACCAGCTCAAAAGTCCAAGGCGACTCGAATGTTTCGCCGGGCTTGATCTGATAATCAAACCGTACAAAACCGCTTTTTAGCAGACACGGCGTGATCCGTTCGTAATTCACTTGTGTTTCGAACTGTGGGTCCGGCTCCCAGCGAACGATTTCATTTGCCGATTTCGCATCCATTCCGACGCATTCGTATTCTGATTCAACATGAACTTTCGGGAGCCAACTTCCGGTCATTACGCCGGGACTCAAAACGGTGTGCGGCAAAAATGGTGTCGTTTCTGCTGTTTTGCCCGATTCGTCCTGTTTTTTCCACGCGTCGTCAAGTTTCATGCGTGACTCAACGGAGTGTTCGCCTTCAACTAATGCGAGTATTTCACTTTCAAATTTGTTAAGCGTGATCGGGAAATCCTTGCTGTTATTTTTTATGTAAATGGTTTTCGCCATGAGCGGAATTCCGTCATACATTTCGTAATAAACGCAAACTTCTATGTTTTCAAGTGCGTCACGTAGTTTCACTTCGGCGGTGTCATCACCCGGGATAATTGTTTTTGCGGCATCTTCTGGCAATTTGTAAATCAGCTCAAGCGAAACGCCTGCCGGCGGATACGGTTTGTCGGCTACTGTTTTTGACAAGTAACGCACCTTTTTCCACGGAAAACGCTCTTTTGTTTTGCCGAAATTCCAACTTGCCAATTTAAAACTGTCCGGGGCGGCTTTCAGTTCACCGGAATTGAGCCATTCGTCGAGAATAAAAGCGTAGTTCGGTTGGCCAATCAATCCACCAATATTGATTAATTTTTCGTTTACTTTTATTGTCGCTTCCGGCTTGACACCACGAATAAGCGATTCATTGGTTGTAAGATTATCGAACCTGACGCACGCTCCGTTTGGTTTCGTTTTCCAGGCACGGCAAATCAGGCCGTTTTGCATTACGATTTCGTTTTTATCGGAGTCGAGATAAACGTTTGCTTTTTCAGGAACCGGTTCAACCAGCCAATCAACCTTGCCTTTGGTTTGCGCGAATAGCTGCGAAGATAATTGAGAAGATACCAGAAGAACTAACAGT
The DNA here is from genome assembly GCA_051660725.1 of Thermoguttaceae bacterium. Taxonomy (GTDB): domain Bacteria; phylum Planctomycetota; class Planctomycetia; order Pirellulales; family Thermoguttaceae; genus JAVBSX01. Next base: position 1,161 of record JBOFQC010000174.1, on the reverse strand, counting down.
TGGATAAAAATTCGACAAAATTGTTTCATTGTGCATCTTTCTACTATTGGAGATGGTGTTTGTAAAAAGCCAGTGTATGCTAAAACCGGCTGGTGTTTTTTTTTGTGGGTGACCGCCGAGAAACGTTGCCGTGCAGGCGTAAATTGCTTGAGGTTGTAAGCTGTAAAGCAAGCGTCAATCCTAAATTTTAATTTTTACTTAGCAATAACTAACAGGCAAGTCAAGCAATTATTGTTGTTTTGATAATCTTCTTTGTTGCGGCATTATTGCCAAAGAACTTCCTCTTGACTTACGACAATTGTTAAGCTATCCTAACAGTAGTTTAACAATCTGTTTTGTAATAGTAGGTTACGTTTGGATTGTTTATTGGCTTTTTGGTTTTACGTGCATCTGTTACAGTAATTGTACAGTCTGATACGCTACTGAAAATGTCATGTTAGGTCAATGAAAAAACAATGGCTTTTCAATATTGTGAATAATATATAATAATGACTTTGGAGACTTAATGCAAACGAAATTAAAAAAACACGAAAAAAATTTTTTTAGAGGTTTTACTCTCGTCGAACTCCTTGTTGTAATTGCGATTATCGGTATTTTGATCGCATTATTACTACCAGCAGTGCAGGCGGCAAGAGAAGCGGCTCGTAGAATGCAATGTTCGAATAATTTGAAACAGCTTTCTTTGGCATTACACACCTATCATGACGCATACAATGCGTTTCCAGCGAAAAGATCGGCCAAATTGCGTGGAAACTTCTACACGGGTGGAATTCCTGAAGGACAAGGCGAAGATAGTGACTGGAGTGCTCAGCTTCATCTATTTCCATTTATCGAGCAGATGGCCAGATACGAGCAAATAGCCAGTGATGGTCCGGCATATCCGAGAGATAGAACAACAACCATTTTTAATGGAAAAATGTCGGCTTTCCGCTGCCCATCAGACGGAAGTGGCGAAGATTACATGTCGAACAATTACATGGTATGTCTTTCCGATATTATTTGGGACTGCGAAGTGTACAATTCCGCGATATTTAACGGTAGATCAATGTTTACAAATAAAAAATGGAAAGGTATGTCAGCCGCATCTGATGGAACCAGCAATACTATTGCGATGAGCGAAGCAGTGATGGGGAGCGGTGGCACAATGTCAAAAATTAAAGG
>JBOFQC010000173.1:0-10574 GCA_051660725.1 Thermoguttaceae bacterium | reverse complement strand
GCATCGCTGGATGCAAATATGTGTGGCAAATTTTGCACGGCGGAAGAGCGGGCATCGACGATGTTTGGCTTTATTTCTGGTTTTATGGTTTGTGCGTACTAATTATTGACTTGCTTTGCAGCGTGCAAAAATCGGAAGTACCGTTCACGGAGAAATGGAATCCAATTTTGCGCGGCTTCGGTTATGCGTGCATTTTGTTCCTGATCGTTTTCATCGGTGAAAACGACGTTCAGCCGTTCATCTATTTTCAATTTTAGTCATTTTATGCACGGATTGACCACCGGCGGATTGACCACCGGCGGATTGACATCCGCCGCTCGCCACTAAAACTCGGCGAGTAGTTTTTTTCCCGGCGAGCCGCCGACGTGAGTCGGCGGGTGAAATGTAAACAACAAACAATACATGACACGAACTTGGCTTCTCACTTCGACGACGTATGGCAATTGGCTTCCAGGTGACGAGCGAGGATTCGTGTCGCAATTTGTGAACAAAAATGGTAAACATGAATTGCAAAACACACCGCACACGCCCTTTGCACAGAATTTGCCAAAATTGACAAAATATATCGAAACACAAATGAAAGCCCGAGCGGTTTTGCTGACGGCATCTCAGGCAGAAGAATTATTGTTGCAAATGATTGAAACGTCAAATTACCGTAACTGGAATATGGCTGTGGCGGCGATCATGGCGAACCATTTTCATGTTGTTGTGGAGTCGCCGAAAGCGACAGAGTATGAGACTTTGCTCAAAGACATCAAAAGTTATGGATCACGGCGTTTGAACGCAAAATTTGGCGAGCGTCGCTGGTGGACATCTGGCGGGTCGGCTCGACCACTTTATACGGACACGGCGATTCAGGCGGCGATGAGATATGTATTGAATCAATCGCACCCACTGATCAGATGGTCGAAAGCAGATGGCGTATTAAAGTGATTACACCGGCGTATACAAAACCGGCGGATTGACATCCGCCGCTCGCCACACGGCGAGCCGCCGACGTGAGTCGGCGGGTGCAACTTACAATCATTTAACGAAATAACCGAATCATGGACAACCAAAATGTTAAAATAGGGGGGGGGGGCGAAACAGCCAAACGCATCGGCGGAGCCGTTCTCGCATTTCTGAAACGAATTTCTCCATTCGAGTTCAAAACGCTCCGAGGACTGCCAAAACCAGCGTGGTCCGTACTGGTAATGTTGTTCTGTTTCGGGCTGCTTTGGAGAGGTTATGAAAAAAACTTCGACATGTCCCCGATCCTTATCGGATCGCTATCTTCCTTTGTCCGAAGCGAGCGGGGGGCCGATCCTCATTGCTCTGAAGTATTGATCGGGGGCAATTCTACCAACGGACTCGGTGTTTATCGTGCAGAACTGGAAAAAGAGCTTGGAAGGCCTGTCGGAAAAGCAACCATCGATGGTTGCTGGGTCTGGGAGTTTGATCGTGTTTTGAAGAAGTATCCGGCAGAAACAAAAAACGTCAAGGTGGTATTACTCTCTTTTCGCTGGAATGACATTATTACGCCAATCCATACTTTTGGTTTTCAAAAAGGAAATACCTATCATTACCTCAAGGATGTTACAGACATCACACCAAAAAATATGGCGTTTCAGTGGAAATTGAGGCAAGACGAAAAAATGACCAACAAAACACCGTCTATGTTGCCGATGCGGTTTTCACTTCGAGATATTGTCCGGTATTCACAGATGAATATCAATGGTCGGGACCACGAATCCGCTTGGGACAATCCTCGTTTTAGAAATTCGGAGAGTTATATTAGCCAGAGAGAAAAACTCAAGGCTCATTCCGAAAAGGTTAAAGATGACATTCCAGACAGTTTGGATATACCAGTTGCCGATGATACGGTTCAAGCTCTCTGGGATTTTATCGAGTATTGTCAACTCCGAAACATTTTCGTCGTATTAAATGTTACGCCGCGTTGGCACGGTTCTCCGGGAATCCCCGAAGCGAAAAATCCCGGTGATGGATTGAAACGTCTCCATGCTTTGATTGAAAACATTGATTGCCATCCGAATTGTCGGGTAATTTACTTGAAAGATTTTCGTTCGATCCTACCAGATGCTCAAGACGAGGAATATCTTTTCGACCAGTATCACATGTCCCGTAATGGTGCAACCGTTTATACGCACTGGCTTGCCGACCAGATGCAGCGTGATCCGAAAGTCATGGCGGCTCTTAACACGGAGCGTAAGCCGCCGGAATTTTTCGTCAAGCGATGGGTCAAGCAAGTGCCCTACGCCAAAGAGAGCTATCGGTATCTCGCCGGTTTTATCCAGAAAACGCCGTCCAATAACGGGGGCGCACCCGCGAAGCCCGTCCTCGTGGCCTCACCGCCCAATAATACGCCAAAATGATTGACTAAAAATTGATCTTGACCTATTTTAACGATTGGGATATTATTCTTATTTAGTTTAGCCCCGTTTCGTAGAAACGGGCTGTTAGACGTTGCGTACTGCCGTTTTCTACGAAAACGCTCTAAACGAAAAAATACTTGGTGTCGTTTTTTAGCAGGGCATCGGTCGACTAAAGCCGACGCGACATCGAAATAGACAGGCAAAATAAGACAAGTCCTATGAAACGCGGATTGAAATTATGGTCGATCAACACTGGAACCTACCGTCAGGAAGCGGTGCGGCTCTATAGCAAATGTATCTACGAATACATCGAACTGTATGTCCTGCCGGATTCACTTGAGACTCTACCGCTCTGGAAAGAACTGGAGATACCGTTCGTACTTCACGCTCCGCATTTCTCGCACGGATTCAACTTGGCGAACCCTCAAAAAGCGGAGCAAAACCATCTCATTTACGAACAAGTCAAGGCGTTTGCCGACGCACTGGATGTCGCGTGGATCATCTTTCATGGCGGAATTGACGGAACAGTTGAAGAAACCGTCAAACAATTGAAATCTTACAACGAGTCGCGGGCTTTGATCGAAAACAAACCGCTCATTGCTCTGCCTAATTGTGTGGGAGGCACTTATTGTCGCGGTGCCACACTTGAAGAAATTAAGTACATCCGGTCAGAAACCGGTTGCGGATTTTGCCTCGATTTTGGACACGCCGTTTGTGCCGCTAATGCTCTCGGAAAAGAACCGTATCAGTACATTGACCGTTTTCTTGCATTACAACCGACGATGTTTCATCTGACCGACATTGAAGACATGGCTTCGGTTTACGACACGCATTTGTCGTTAGGTGCCGGTACGTTTGACATTGCACGAACGCTCAAACGACTGCCTGATGGTGCGTGGGTTACATTTGAAACGGACAAAAAATCACAAGAAAACCTCGACGATTTTGAAAAGGATATGGTATGCCTGAACCGTTTGTATTAAAACGTGCTTGCAAAGAGGACATGTTGGACGTTTTTGAACTCTCGAACCAGTCCACTAACAAGTTTTGTGAACTTCGGAATTTTTTACCACAGAGGGCACGGAGAACACGGAGAATACAAGACACTCTGTGAACTCTGTGTCTCTGTGGTGAAAACTTGTTAGCAGACTGACTCTCGAACGAGAAACTGTCCTCGCCGTCTTGAAAGAAACCACGCAATGAGGTAAAATAATGGGGTACTGCAAAGTTAGCGAATTGGTATGTCGAAACAAGGAGTTAGGAGTGAACGGTATTCAATCCCGTCGGGATTGCATTATGGTAGCAAGCGAATGATCTATCAATGTTCAACTCCGTTAGGAGTTGCGTTATGGTAAAAAAATGCGGAATGACCATAACGCAACGCCTTGGGACTGAGGAGGAATACCGTAGGCGTTAATTCAGAATTGGTTTTGCAATGATCCGTGAACAGGTGCAATTTTTGAGCTGTTCCATTTGGCAAAGAGATATGATAAATTTGAATATCATTTTTAGTAATTTCACGACATGAATACTTATATATTAGCACATTCCCGACCATGGGGCAATCAATTATTTCATTCGCTGTGCAAAAACGAGGGCGCAAAATTTCACTTCATCGCTTCTCAAGATGAATTGTCATTGTCAAAACTGAAGGAAATTAGTCCGCGATATGTTTTTCTGCCTCATTGGTCATTTTTCATTCCGAAAGAAATTTACTCAAACTTTGAGTGTGTCATTTTTCACATGACCGATCTGCCTTTTGGACGCGGAGGTAGTCCCCTGCAAAACCTTATAGCGAGGAAGATATACGAAACACAAATTACAGCTTTACAGTGTGTAGAAAAACTTGATGCCGGTCCCATTTATATGAAACGCCCTTTGTCTTTGCATGGAAATGCAGAAGAAATTTACCTTCGGGCTTCAGATGTCATTGTAGAAATGATCTTAGATATGATCGCAACTGAGCCAACACCCAAACAACAAGAGGGTGAGCCGGTACTATTCAAACGTAGGACACCTGAGGAATCAAATGGTGAAAAAATGAACAATCTCACTGATCTGTTTAACTTAATTCGAATGCTTGATGTAGACGACTATCCAAAAGCTTTTTTTGACGTGGGAAATTTTCGGCTTAAAATGAGTCGCGCCGCACTAAAACAAGGAAAAATTATTGCTGATGTAGAAATAACGGAGAAAGATCATGAATAAAAATGTACTTGTTGTTGCTGCGCACCCTGACGATGAAGTATTGGGATGCGGTGGGACCATACCTCTTTTGGTGAACGCAGGCTGGAAAGTTTGGACCCTCATTCTAGGGCAAGGAAAAACCTCACGAGGGTCGTCAACGACGACTCAAGAGATAGAAGAATTAAAAACAGAAATGTATCATGCAAACAAACTACTTGGCGTTTCGGAAGTTTTTGTGAAAGACTTTCCCGATAACAAATTTGATACAGTTCCTTTACTTGATATTGTTATTGAAATAGAAAAAGTTAAAAATAAGATTAAACCTCAGATGGTATTTACACACCATTTTGGCGACATGAATATCGATCATCAAATCACTCATCAGGCGGTTTTAACAGCGACTCGCCCAATAGTGGGAGAGATTGTCAAAAGAATTTATACATTTCAAATACCAAGCTCGACAGAATGGAATGCTTTTAATCGTTCAACCGTATTCGTTTCAAATCTGTTTATTGATATAGATGCTACAATTGATATCAAAGTCAATGCAATGGCATGTTACAAATCTGAGTTGAAACCTTACCCGCATCCAAGGTCTTTACAACACATACATGAATTAGCTCGTGTTCAGGGAACGCAAGTTGGTTTAAGTTATTGTGAACCGTTTGCGCTAATACGAGATATTCGTTACAACGACGATCCGCTAATGTAAAAAAAGGGCTATTGCCAATTTTATATGATAAACATTTTGATTGAACATGTACAAAAAAAAGATATTGACGACATCTTTGTTATATCAAATTCAGATCATGTAAGACAACAAGCCATCCACCGCACGTCTATAGAATGGGCGGAGCACGAAGAATGGTTCACAAAAAAATTGAACGACACTGATGTGAAATTTTGGATCATCCGTAATATGACAGGCGAACTTATTGGCTATGTACGTTACGATCTCAACAAGTTTGAAAAAATATGGATTTGTACAATCGCCCTGTCAGAAAATTTTTCGGGATACGGAATTGGTACGCATGTGTTACGAGAAACATATAAAATGCTTCGTGAGGACCACACGGAACAGATTGAAGCATGGATTCGTCGTAAAAATGTTGCTTCTCAAAAATCTTTTCAAAAATCGGGATACCAGTTTGCACGAGAAGAAATTATTGAGGGAGAAATGTTTGACGTGTTTGTGAGATAACTCAACTACACATATCAATAACAAAAAAATAATCGATGACTCATGGATATTACAAACCATACAATCGTTCCTTCACGCGAAACCTACCTCATAGCGGAAATGTCGGCGAATCACTGCGGCGACATGGAGCTTGCAAAAAAAATCATTTTCGCAGCAAAAGAATCTGGGGCCGATGCCGTTAAAATTCAAACGTACACCGCCGACACCCTGACAATCAACTGCAAAAACGACTGCTTCAAAATCTCCGGCGGAACTCTCTGGGATGAAAAATACCTCTACGATTTGTATCAGGAAGCATTCACACCTTGGGAATGGCAAGGAGAACTCAAAGAATTTGCCGATGCACTCGGTATCGAATTCTTTTCCACTCCGTTCGATAAAACGGCGGTTGATTTTCTCGAAGGAATCGGTGTCCCCAAGTACAAAATCGCCTCTTTTGAAGCAATTGACATTCCGCTCATAGAGTACACCGCCGCGAAAGGCAAGCCGATGATCATCTCAACCGGCATTTGCAGCGAAGAAGAAATCGGCGATATCATTTCCGCTTGCCGAAAAGTTGGAAACCATGATATTACACTCTTGAAATGCACTTCGGCATACCCGGCTCGTGCTGAGGACATGAATCTGATGACACTGCCAGACATGAAGAAGTTTGGTGTCAAAATCGGTCTGTCCGATCACACGATGAATGTGGAAACGGTCATTGCGGCTGTCGCACTTGGAGCGAGAGTGATTGAAAAACATTTCACTCTCGACAGAAATCTCGGCGGCGCAGATGCCGCGTTTTCACTCAATCCGTCAGAATTTCGTCAAATGGTCGATTCCGTGAGGTTGACGGAGCAGCTGTTAGGAAGCGTCGATTACTCTGTCAACGAAAAGAATCGACGTTTTGCTCGCTCTTTATTCATCTGCGAAGACATCAAGGCAGGTGAAATTTTCACGGAAAAAAATGTCCGCAGTATTCGACCCGGACTGGGTTTGCCGCCAAAATTCTTGAGTCAGCTTTTAGGAAAAACGGCACGAAAAAATTTCATAAGAGGAACCCCGATTTCCTTAGACGATTTTTTATAGGAAAAATGGCCCTTTCGCGCCATTGGAGCTTTTAACCCGTTTCTGTTTGTAGCAGATACGAACTCAAAAAATCACAAATCACACAAAATTGTCGAGCATGAAACAATTACTAGAAGACAAAATCGCCCTAGTTACGGGAGGAAGTCGCGGACTGGGAAAGGCCGTAGTGGAAAATTTCATCGAACACGGGGCCAAGGTCGCTTTTACCTGGAAAAATTCTGAACAAGAAGCCGATTTGGTCCGAACACGTTTCGGTGACCGGGTACTCGCTCTTCAAGCCGATGCCTCGAATTATGACCGTGCCGCCGAGGTATTGAAGCAGGTTGTTGATACATGGGGAAGAGTCGATGTTCTGGTCTGTAATGTTGGTGGATCGAAAGACCGCCCAATCTGGGAAATCGACGCGGAAACCTTCGAATATGCTGTTCGCACAACGCTTTTCAGTTGTTTCAATTATGTTCGAGCTACGGCACCTTACATGATCGAAGCGAAGTGCGGATCAATCGTCAGCATTGGTTCCGTGAACGGAATCCGTGGCCGGGAAGGTAACTGCGGTTATTGTGCAGGAAAGTCTGCCCTGTCCGGCTTCATTAAGACTGTGGCGAAAGAATTGGGCGAACATGGAATCCGTGCCAATATCGTCGCGCCGGGATACATTGATGTCGAGTCGCAGAGGAAGACTAGTGAATTGATCAAACAGCTTGTCCTCGACGAATGTACAATCCGCCGTCTCGCCAAACCGGAAGAAATCGCGGACACAGTTCTGTTCCTTGCATCCGAAATGGCTAAGAATATCACCGGGCAAACAATTGTTGTCGATTGTGGCCAAATTCTTTGAAAGAAAAACGATGACATCAAGATTCATCTTAGGAACCGCCCAATTGGGTGGTCATTATGGAATTAACAATTCACATGGAATGCCAACATTGTCCGAATCGGACGAGATGCTTGATCTCGCTTGGTTGCATGGCCTTCAAATGCTCGATACCGCCGAATCCTATGGCCGTTCCCACGAGATGATAGGCTCTTATATCAAACGAACCGGTAATCGGTTTCGCATTTGTACTAAATTTAAGAGTGCGGACAATCACACGATTTCCTTGGAAAAAAAGATTGATGTTTTCCTTGAGGAATTGGGCGTTGATTCCATCGAATGTCTGTTTCTTCACCGTTTCGAAAATTTAAAGGAAAACCCCAGACTGCTCGGTGAACTGGAAGCGGTTCAGCGTGACGGACGCATTCGATCCATCGGGGTTTCGCTGTATGAAACGGCAGAACTTGAGTATTTGCTGAACGGTCCCTTCGACATCATTGATACATTTCAGATTCCGGTCAGCGTTCTGAATCGCACTTTTCCGAATCATCCTAGTTTTCATGAAGCTCTTTCGCGGGAAAAACATTTTTTTGCACGGAGCGTCTTCGTCCAAGGCATCCTTTTTGCCGCCGACGATGTTGCCGGAAAAATTCATGAAAGAATGATTTCGATCAATAAAATTATCCAGAAACAATGTAATACGATGGGAATCGAAGTTTCTCGGTTTGCCTATTTGTATGTGCATGGTATTCCGGGGATCGAAAGAATCGTCATCGGTTGCGATGGTGCCGATCAACTGCTTGCCAACATCGACATGGAGCAACAAGCTGATAGTATTTTGTATCGGGAAATCGCAGCATTTGCCGAAAAAGAACTTAGCAACATTCCGAAAGAAATATACGACCCCCGGTTTTGGTAAAATAACCTTGCGTTTTGTAATCGCCCTAATAAGACGATAAACTGTTTAGGTATTGCTTGCGACTATTCTATACATGGAGATGGATGTTTATGTTTGAATGTATCATTATTGTACAGGCTCGGATGGGGTCTTCGCGTCTTCCCGGAAAGATATGGAAGCCGCTTCATGGAGAGCCTGTTTTATCACACATTATAGAAAGGGCCGGTCAGGTTCGCGCCATCGACAAGGTCGTTCTTGCGACAACGGTACAATCGCAGGATGACCTGATTGCCGAGGAGGCTGTCCGGCGTGGCTGGGCGGTATTTCGGGGAAGCGAGGAGGATGTTCTGTCGCGATTTTACGGTGCCGCTTTGGAATATCCGACCAAATATGTCGTCCGCCATACAGGGGACAATCTTTTTGTCGACACGGAGGCTTTGGAACAATTATTGGCAGAGTTCGTCGACGATGATTATGATTATATGAAAACTAATCATCGGCTTGCCTTGGGGACCGGAAGCGAACTGTTCACGTTTTCTGCCTTGGAAAAGGCGTATTCGGAGGCGACCAAACCGAGGGATCGGGACTGGGTAACAAGTTATATCTACACGAATCCCAACCTCTTTCGAATGGGCGAGGGAAAATTCACGCGAGGCGGTAAAGACTACTCGAACTATCGACTGACATTGGACACCCCCGAGGACTGGTCCGTCTGCGAGGCAATTTTCGATGCGTTTTACCCGGAAGCGGTATTGCAACAGCATCAGATCGAGATCAACGATGTATTAACATTTCTTGAAAGGAATGAGGAGATACGAAAACGGAACGCCGGGATCAAGCAGATGTCGCTCGATAATTACAAAACGGATGCCGAAATGGCAGCCGAGAGGACGATAAAAAACGTGTAAGCGTTGATCGTGAGGAAGTTATTGGTATGACTTCCTCACGTCATGCTTCTTCGAAACGTCATGCTTCTTCGAAGTCGATGCCGACTTCGAATTTCGGGACCCATCGTTCTTCTCCGGTGCCGCCTCGCTTGAACAGATTTTTGTTCACATAAATATCGGCGATTGCCCAGAATTGTTCGGGTGTCATTTTCATGTAGTCATAGGCAAGTTGCAGATACTGTTCACCGCATTTGCCATCGTATTCCTTGACGAGCCAAACGGCATCTTCTCGGGTCAGCCGTCCCTCGCGGATGTCATAACAGGCCTCGTCCGTAGCAAATCCGAAACCGAGCTTAAGGTATTTGAGCATCTGATTCGCGATGGTAATATCTGCATCCAATGCCGTGTAACGCCTGTACCGCCCAATGTCGTGCAGGTCTTCTTGGGTCCTTCCCAAGATACCTCGAGCAATGGCAAAATCAGCGTTGTATACCTGAGACCATTCTTTGGCATAGTATTGAAGATAAACGCCGCGCACTCCTTTTCGCTTGGCATCTTCGATACGCTCTAAACTGTAAATCCACAGTTTTTCTTTCGGATAACCTTCATCAATCAGGGCCTCTATATTGACGCTCTTTATCGTATTCAAGTTGACGATGTTTGTTGCATCATCTGTGATGTCCTGAAAAGAACAGGTGCCCAAGGTAATGGCCGCATTTTCACCCTGCAACACAAGCGGTATATCGAATTTTTCTGCGATGATGTAGGCGGAAACCCAAAGGGCGAATTCCGAATACGTTACCATATTTCCTTTTTCCGTAAAGCATTTAATTGCCAATCGACGGGCAATGTTCGGGTCGGGACGAATCTGAATAATATCGAAACCCCACTTGGCAAGATTTTCGATGTTATGCCGACCAATCGCCGTAATTCCATCTGGAACGCTGTTGACCAAGAGGGGATTCATTCCGAGCTTTTCCTTGGCGTAGATCGCTTGGAACAAACTGTCCTTGCCGCCGCTTACGCCAATGACGCAATCGTAAACACTACTGCTTTTTCGTTTTGCTTCGGCAGCGATGTCCTTGAGATCGTGGAAGCGTTTGTCCCAATCGATTTTTTTCTTGCGTTCTTCGAAGACACAGGC
>JBOFQC010000172.1:0-10425 GCA_051660725.1 Thermoguttaceae bacterium | reverse complement strand
GTGGCGTCAAGTTCATCTCTCCTTTGCTGAAGAACATAAACGTTATACTCGATTCCTCACCGCCTATGTCCTTGATCTGCTACTTTCCATGACCTGTCAAGATGTAGCAAAACACTTAGACATGTCGAGGGACACCCTCAGAGACATTGAAAAAACAAGGCTCAAACGTGATTTTGCCAAACCGCCATTGACCAGGAATTCCGCAAACGAAAATCCTGGCAAGGTATCAAGTTTAAGCAAGAGTAAAAAAACGGACGTTCATTATTTACCGGCTCCCTTTTTGTTTGGCATCGCGGTTTCGAGTTCGTTCGCTAAATTTTCCAATTCCGGTTTGCCGGAAATGGCCAAGAGCGGAATTATCCGATTCAAAAATGGCTGTACAAGCTCGGTGTCATGTTCATCGTCTAGTTCTTCGAGTAGTGACACCATGCTATTTAAGCTGTGTGTAAAATCGTTAAAAATAGATTCGTTGTAATATGCGATATACTGTATGCTTTCATTTACGTAACAGTCACTTAAACCTTTTGCAAACTCAACCCTGTCTTCTACAGTTGCAGCGTATGCCAAAAGCGTATTCAATGTATTAATAACGCAATAATCCGGGTAATGTGAATACCGCAAATCATCATACAGCGGCCTTGATTTTTCGGCATACTCGAATAAATCTTTTAACGCTAATTGGGGATGCAGCTGCGTGTTGTTTAAAAATTTTTCAATGGCAATCAGAGACAAGGCTTCAAGTTTTCTGGAGGGGACATCGATTTTCATCAACTTTGATAGATGGTCCGAATCGCTCAGAAAGTCACATATTTGATTGGTTATTTTTTTCGTGTTTCCAATATTCAAGCGGGTAAGAATACTATATATTTTTCCCGTAGTTGTGGTGTCATCGCTTTGTGACGCATAATACTCTTTCTGCTTTTCCGTGGTTATGTCATCAACGGCTTTTATTTCCGCAGCAATTTCATCTAGTGCGGCGGCATGTTGCGGAAAAAAATCTTTTAACGTAAAGCAATACTCTGGATGGAATTGTCGTGAAGAAGTCAAAACGACTTTTCCTTCTTTGTCGACAATAAAGCACGCTCCAAGACCATATGTTTCTTCCAAACGCGGCATATTGGGTAATTTGTATCGTGCATCCCGACAAAGGTTTTTCCACGGTATCGCGTTTTGATCAACAAATTTTTTAAGATCGGCGACAGACAAATTTTCATCATAATGCAACATAACGAAAGGTTCGTCTTTCAAAGTTTCATACAGTTTTTTTAACGCAGGTAATTTATCATTATACGAACTCTCTGACGTAAAAATAATCACGACCTTCCCGCGATCATCTTTGACGTCATAAATATTTTCGTCAATATCTGCGGCTCGGAATTCAAGTTCTTTGCCAAGCATTTGGTAACGGCGTACCATACATTTGCTTTGCCAAGCATTACTATTATTTTGCTCCTGCGCATCAAGAGCCGGCATAATTTTTTCAACTGCGTAAACAACCAATCCTTCTTTTCCGAAAGGATCAAAACTGTCAGCATAATATGTAAAACTCCACTCAATGAGGCCGTTATTTCTGACATTCTGGTTAATGAAATACTTGTTAATCAGCGGCGCGTACTTATCAACCAGTGTACGGTACGACTCCGCAATTTTTTCTTGCCCATTGTTATGTGCTAAATATAGATTTTCTACTTCTGAATAAAATAAGATACTTATTGCTCTTTTGACGAACAGTAGATTTTCAGGTGAATCTGGCAAGGATGAAACAAATTCATGAAGTTTTTCGTAATACTGCTCAGGATCAGCACCGTATTTCAAAGCGATACCAGGCCCCTTGATTTGGTAGGCATATCCTTTGTTATCTTGCGTAGCGTCTTCAAGAGCAAGAATTTCGTCGGCACATTTTTCGAACGCGTCACCTTTAGCGCTCAGAAACTCAAGCAAATCCTCTGGCGTACTGCCAGTAAACGGCTGTTCGGTTATTTCGTGTATCTGCTTTGTAAGCGAGACAAAATCAGCTGCAAATGCTTTCTGCGAAACCAATTGTACAGAAAGCACGAATAACAAGATTACGTATAAACACCGCTGCATAGTAAACTCCTCGTGGAAAAAGTTGTAAATTCTTTATTGTCGAGGAGTTAATTTTAGCAGTTTTTTTCGTGAAGGTCAATAAAAGTCAGATTCATTGCTGGTGATGGCGTGCTTATTCGTCGAATAATTTTTCAACTTCTTTACGAAGTTGTTCATCATTAGTACCGACTAGCATGTAGCGGACGATTCCGTCACGATCAAGTAAAAACGTCGTCGGAATGCCTCGTATACCGTAGTGATCCCAGAAATTTTCCATGCCAGCTTTTTCAGAAAGCGTTGACGAACCAAAAAGCCACGGATATTTCGTCTTTTCAATAAATTCATTTATGACATCATTGGTGTCGCCGCTGATTGCGATCATTTCGTAACCTTGCGGTTTATATTTTTCGTAAATCTCTTTCATCACTGGAAATTCAGCAAGACATGGGCCGCAAGTTGTGCCCCAGAAATTCACAAGAACAACTTTGCCACGTAAATCTTTCACGTTAATCTTCTCGTCATTTATAAGAACGCACTCAAATTCAAACTCTTTGCCAATTATTGTGTTACGACGTAGTTGGCCTTCAAGGTGCTTTGCGTAATTTTGCACGTCTATAAACTCGGAAGCAGCAAAGATTGGTATCACACGAGTTAAAAACGATTGCGTGAGCGTTGTTTTATGTTCCGCATCCAATTTCTCAAGTGTTTCAATGAAAAACATAATACTCATAACTTCATGACTAGCCATATCTTTTGCCGCATCGACGTATCGATCAATTACTCCTTCAGCATATTCTACAGGGTTGTCGGCTCGTGAAATATACTGATTGTATGAACTGAGAGTAAGCCTGGTCCTATTGCCGGGTGATACTGAAAAAGGTGTATCATCAAGTAAAGGTTGGATTTGTGTGGCAAAATCATACATTTCTTTATAGGCAATTTCAGGTCGCAATTTCTGATCATTTTGCAGTTTGGTGCGGCAAATAGTACTTAACGTGTCCAGTTCTCGCATCGCGATTCGTACTTTCTTCGGGTTGGGTATATGTTCAGACGCCAGCAAAATATCCCCAGCCTCAACAACTATACGAGATGGTTCACCATACGGTATAGATTCAAGTATGCAGCATATTTTCCCTTCAGGAGTCGTGACATCATCACTGATTGATACCGGTATCATGTTGCTGATTTTCTCAGATTTGTCCTCGATAGCCTTTATCTCCGCAGCCACATCTTCAATTGCGGCAGAATGTTGTGGAAATAGTTCTTTTAACGCAAGGCATATCTCAGAAGATATACGCTGCCCTCGAGTAAAAACAACTTTGCCATTCTTGTCGGTAATAAAATTCGCGCTAAACCCATAAATATCGCATAAATCCTGCAAGTCTTCGTGTTGGTGCCCGCCAAATCGAGTTAAAATTTCCCACGGGATATTATTATTCGACGCAAAGTTTTTAAGGTCATCAGGTGTTCGACCTTCATCGTTTTGGATCATCACAAATTGTTCGCTTTTCAAGGTGTCATGCAGTTTCTTCAAAGCGGGTAATTTTTCGTCATCCCAAACATACTGGAAAATCAGTACGACCTTATCACGATCATCTTTGATATCATAAATGTTTCCATCAAGACCAGCCGCACGAAACTCTAACTCTTTACCTAGCATCTGGATGCGGTGAATGCTTCCTTCGGCCTGCTTGTCTGTAAAAGATTGATACGACGGGGCTTTTTCTTGTGAGTCGAATACAGGCATCAGTTTTTCAGCAGTGTATAGTGCCAAGCCCCATTTATCATTTGGATCAAAAGTAATAGCCCGTGAGACTAAACCAGATGCGATTTGTATATTACCACTTTGAGTGGCACCATCTGGAAGGATGCAATACTTATTAATTAACGGTGCATATTTATCGACAAGTTGACGAAATGGTTCAACAACTTTTTCATATTCGCTTTTCTGAAAAGCATAGAATTTAGATACTTGCAGGTCAATCAAATTGTCAATAATCTTTCTGGCAAGTTTCTTGTTTTCCTGTGAGTCAGGTAACGATTCGATCAACTCTTCAAGTTTTGCGTAATATGTATCTGGTTCAGCACCGTACTGCAAGCCAAGAGCAAGCTGTTTGACATCATAAGCGTAAGATTTTTCTTCCTCAGAAGTTGTTGTATTGTCAATAATTGTGTCAGCCAGTGTTTCCAGCATATTACCCTTATCTGAAACAAAGACAAGAAAATCTTCTGGTGTGTTACCGGTAAATGGTTGTTCAGCAATCTCGTCAATTTTGTTTTTTATGGCGTCAATCTCGATCTTGGCATCTGTTATTGCAAACTGTGAGTTCTTGTCGTGTGTTTCTTCATTTATTGCAATTTGTTTTTGTGTCTTCTGTATCGTAGCTTCTGGCTCACCCGGCTTGTCGCTTTGCGCAATAATTCTATTCGGTTGCAGTGTGAAAATTGAAAGTGACACCACAAATGCGGCAACAAGTAAACAAGTGAAAAATTTCCAGCTGCGTGATATTTTTAGTTCGAGTTGTTTTTCTTCCAACAACATGTCGACTCTCCTTGTAAGTGATTTCTGTTTTTGTGAGCGACGCCGCGAATGGCTCATTTCCCATATAGCAATTGTTAGTCCAGCGGTATAAAACGTGCTTGGCTCAGAGTTTGCACGACGTGACCAGTGAATAAGCTCCTGCGCATACTGACGCCGGTTTTCCTGTTCGTCTTCCATATTTTCGTTTGAAATGCTATAATCATCGTTTTTTAGAACTGCGAATTCTGCTTCTTGCCTGTCTGTACAAGTGATACCGTTGTGCTTCAATGTTAACTCGGCAGCGTAAGCGTCGGCAAGAAGTTCCTGCTCTTCACGAACTCTTCGACCAAGCCACCAGAACAAAGGATTCGGATACTGAACAATCGCGAGCAATCTGTACAGTGTTAAAAACCAGAGGTCACTATTTTTTATGTGAGCGAGTTCATGAGCTAATCCAAATCGTAATCCTTTGCCGGAATCTTTCTGCTTTTCTTTCCATAAAAAATCCGGCAGAATAATTTTCGGCCAAATTGTACCTGAAGCAATCGGAGACGCAATTGATTTACATATAAGAATTTGTAACCGATTAATCCCTGCATGACTTGCGTCAATAAATTCATTTATGTCAAATGCGGCTTTCTCGGAAACAGACAAAATTCGTCTTAACTGTGCCGCCCCGTATGCAAACCAGGAAATCATAATAATGACACCACAAACGTACAGCCCAAAAAAATGTAACGCAATGTTTTTATATGAAAAGTAAGAATCATGCAAGAAGTACGACTGCGTTGTGTGAGCGGAAATATTTTCTGGATCAGATGTTATGTCCGAAATATCTGTTTGGATTTGATTCTGAAAATTAGGAATTATATTGGTGTCAGAATCATTTTGTTCATGGGTGGGGTTAGTCTCAGCCACTGAATCCAAATCTGTATTATCAGAATTTGCAGCTGTTGCTAGTTGCGTGTATGCTGATCTTTGCGGTAAGAATTCCTCGTGAGGTGTCAGGGATATTGGGGAAATATAATAATTCTCCGATTTGTCAACAATACCCGCGGCAAGTGAGACATCTGATTCGTTATTTTGGGGGACGGCAGGTTTTGTAATTTCGTTAAATTCAACCAACGCAACGCTTTGTCCGTATGGGAAAAGCATAAGTACTGGTGTCAATACTAGTGTCACCATTATTGCTCGGGCAAAAATAATTCTTTGCGTTGGTTGTTTTATCAAACGCCAGATTACGTATGCCAAAAACAAGATTAGCAGACTTCCAGTAATATAATTCACAAGAAAATAGATCATTTTTTCCTCCGTTTTTGGCTGGATTTTTTTGCTTTTGCTTGACGAATTTTATCTTCGAGAATGTCGAGTTCATCCGTAGTCATCGTCTCGTTGTCTAGAGCATGTGCAACGTAAGCATCAACTGCACCGTCGAAAACTGAGTTGACAAAACGCTTTACCATACTTGAAATCGTTTCTTGTTCCTGCTTATAAGCGTAGTAATGGTAAGCCTTTCCGACGACTTCGTGCGCGACCATGTTTTTCTTTTCCATGTATTGCATCAACGTGAGCACAGCTGTATAGCCGAGGTCCGGCTGTTTTTTTGACATGATTTTCCAAAGTTCACGAACAGTCATTTTTTTCTTTTTCCAAAGAATTTTTAGCACCTCTAGTTCACGTTCTGTCGGCATATTTTCAGTCATTTTTATTTTTTTGTTAAGTTTTTTTGCTGCAAAATAAAATAATTCGCAATTTAAGCATGGCATATTTACCTACACAAAGCAGTGTACACACGTGAATGTACATAATGTTATGTATCAAGTCAAGAGGAGTTAGGAATTTTATGAGATATTTTTTAGAATTACTCTGAGTATCAAGATACCGGGCATCAGGATTTCTTTGTGTGTTACTCGGCTGCTAAATTTTATTTATTGCCTTAGTATACGAAGATCGGCGCTGGCGATGAAGAAATTTAAAATGCCAGCGACTATACCGGAGCCCGGTAAGGGCGGTACGCTTCGCGTGAAGTGTTCCACCTCCCGTTGGTCGGCTCCTTTCCCGGGTTTTTCAATGTTTAATGCTGATTATCTTCAGCTTGCCCTAAATTGGAAAACATGCAGTTTATGCCGGTCGACAGTATAAGTAGAGCAATCTATTTGCACAGGTTATTTTTTGCCAAATTCCCGCAGGAATACAAATAGCATACTGGTGTCAAAATCAAGAATAAGCTCTCCGTCAGGTTTGAATTTGGGAGCCCGGAAATCGCTGAAGTTCCTTTTCGTCACGATTTTCCCGTCAGGATTGACGATGCAGATTAAAAAGTCGTCTTCTTTCGGTAGTGTGACACCAAGATCAGCGGCAAGTTCTTCAGCTTTGGAGGTTTCTTTTGCTTCGTCTGATAAATCAACCGGCACATATTCGAAATTGGAAAGGTATTTTTGGGCGTTGATTCCGAAAACAACATTAAAGAACCAGTTACCAAACGCTTCGTTATCTTCACTCATAATTGCCCAAGTAAACAAAAGAAGAATCGGCTTTTTTGTTTCCGCAGTGGTTTTTTTCGCTGTTTCCAAGCGTTCTTTTGCACTTTCTTTTTGTCTAAAAGGCTCGAAGACAAATTTTTCGATTTGATTACTTGTGCGTAAGTCAAGAATCTTTATGTCTTCTGCGTCAAATTCGCCGGGTTCTAACGGATGGAAAAAACCGACCATCGCAGACGCTCCTTCGTCGGCGTTTTCTAACGGTTCGCATTGTATCTGGTAACTCGATCCGGGCAGGAAACCTTTCATCAAAATACATCCCTCTTTATCGCTCCGTAGGTCGTAGAAATATGGGGATAACATTACTCTTTCTCCCAATACAACAGGTCCAATGCATTCAATTTTGGAGTCGGCAACTATTTTACCCGTTTTGGTGTCAACCAGCCGTCCCTTCAGCGTTGCGGCGGGTTTGAGTTCGATTTCGATTATTTCACCTTTTTTATTTGAACTTATTATGAATCCGACTTCCGAAAAATCTGCAGTTCGGGCATATACACCAACGTTGTCATAACTTTGCGAATGTTTTAGCGAAAATGTGCCGTCTTCATTGCTTATGGTTTTTGAGACTTCGTCATTCCAGTTTTTCTCCTCTTCAATAATGACACCGGACGCTGGCACCATTTCATCGTTTACTTTGCGGACAACGCGACCGTTAGCGGTGCTTGAAGCGTTCGCTGCAGTAGTCGACGCAATTGTCATTGCCTCCTCAGCTTTAACTACAAGGTCGAGGAGAACTTCTTCGGCATCGTCTTTCACCTGAAATGTTTTTTGCTCGACAGTTCCTGTAACAGTATAAGTGCCCGCAGGCAGGTACACCTCGTATTTCACCGGTTCGTATGAGTCATTCTGCAACAACAAGGTTTTCTTGAACTCCTGCACAAAATATGTAAAGGTATTGCCATGCGAATCAACAGCTTCTTTAGTTGAGCTGTCGTACGCATTGGAAGGCTCCCCTTGAAGAAAATTCAGAATTATATAGTGAGCCGTTGTTTCTGTTTCGGCTTCTTTTTGTGGTGGAAACGTTATATTGCCATGAATTTTGATTGCTTTTTTTGCGATGAAATCAAAATCTTCAACCGGCTTACCCGGATACACGATTTTGTCCTCATCGCTTGTAATCATATATTCTTTGCTAAGCGGATACGCGATCACAGGCGAGCCGTAAACCATATCAGGACATACCATGACCGAATAACGCCCCTGCTCGTCAGTTGTGGTTCCCTGTGAATAATACGGCTTGTCATTAGCAGAATGACAAGCAATATATAACAGAGCGTTTGCCAGCGGTGTACCGTCTTCTTTGCGAATCGTACCGGAAATCTGTACGGTATCAAGCATTGTGACGATGATTTCTTTTTCGCTGTCTTTTTCAGGGTTAAAAATCGGTCTCTCCCCCAAAGCATACTTGTTTGTCATTGATGGTGCGAAAACAACAGGTTCAGAAGCCCAGTTGGGAATCATGTCAAACTCAATCAAACCTTCGGCATTGCTACTTTTACGTATATCAACAAGAATGAAAGAATGTGAAGCATTGTCATTTATAAATTGTAATCTAAATTCAATGCCTACGAGTGGATTGCCCGATGTATCAACGGTCCGAAATACAGCTTTCTTTCGTGCGTCAGAAAGACGAAGCGTCACTTGCAGCGTCGAATCTTCGCTGTTTTTCGGTAAGGAGACATTTGTTTTTGCAATTGCGTAACCGTCCTTACTGGCTGTCAAAAGAGGTGGTTGAGACGAACTGTCAGATTCATAAATAAAGGAACGAGGCACATAAAACTCGAAAGTCCCGTCAACATTTGACACCGTGTCAGGTTGTATAAACGAGCTAATTGTTGAATTGATTCGTGCTTCTCCAACGGGGTTACCTTTCGAGTCAATTACTTTGCCCTCAACCTTAACTGAAGGGCTAATTTTTATTTTGATGTCACGTGCTTCGTTTAATGTTATTTCTGGCATATACCCAAAAACGTAGTAACCTGCACTGTCTTCAGTGTTTGCAAGCAGTCCACATGGACGATATTGCAACCTATTTGCAGGCTCGATAAATGATATGTCGAGATCGAAGTGGCCATTTTCGTCTGTTTGCGTTTTACGCGAAACATTTTGTCGCTTACTGTAATCGAAAGCGGTTACGGTTGCTCCTGCTACCGGTTTATTACTTGCGTCTACGATTACACCTCCGACAATGCAAGTTTCTGCGGGGGGTGCTTCAGTTTCAAGAGCTGCGGTGAGTAAAGCCAAGAAAATAATTGATAACATTTTTTGTTCCCCTTAAAATATGGGTTCGTAAAGATTTGTACTGAATCAGGCAGAGTGCGGTTTGCCCGGTGATTGCGGCGGGGTACCGCCTACATCACCGGCTCTTTTTAAAATACCGTTTAATTTGAGAACAAGAGTTCGAGGTAACCTTTTCTGATATTTTCAGCAACCGGCAATTTTTTCGCTAATTCAAGAATCGCGGCTCGGGCCGAGTCGAGTTCGGCTTGGTCGGCCTGCGTTTCAATTTCGGTAAAGTAGCCGCTGCACGAATTTTGCGTATTGGCCAAGTCCGGCAAATAATCAAGCGTGATTTCGTAATTTCGGTCAGCGGTGTCAAGCTTGAATGTTTTTCGCACTTTGAAAACTTTGCCGCTCTGCGTAAAACCAAGAGCCAGAAGGATTTCGTTCCATTTTTGTGCTGTGTCCTGGTCGGACGCAATTGGAATCTCTATTTCTTTACGAGTCTTAGTCTCGATGTCAATTTTCGGTCCCTTATAAGTTATGCAGCAGGCTAGCTCGTCTTGTTCTTTAGTTTCAGAATAATCATTGCCAACCCGTTCGTCAAGATTTTCGCAAATTTTTGTTTGCTGAAGTATTTTTTTCGTCCGAATTCGCAACCCTTCGTCTGTCACGGCAAAGTCGCGAACCGGGTGCTGGTAAAATTGGTCGGTTTCCTCAACTGTTTCCACAAATTTGGCACCAAGATTTTCAAGCGATTTCAAAAACGCTTCGACTTCAGGAAGCGAAAACTTCATTTCAACTTCGTACATGATTATTTTCCGGGATAAAGAATGCGGTATAACTCACTTAGCTTTTTCGCTTGCTCGTGGTTGCCTAATTTCTGGTGAATGTTGATAATCGTAAGTTTAGATTTGCGAAACAGTTCCGGCTCGGATTTCTCTTTGTTTTCCAATTTTTTTTCAACGCCACGCCAGAACTCAAGAGCAAGTTTCAACTCACCTGTGTCAGTGGTGTCAGCAAGAAGTGTTCCGTAATAATCGACAAGCTGCAAATCGTTTGGATTCTTTTCGTAAA
>JBOFQC010000171.1:0-1931 GCA_051660725.1 Thermoguttaceae bacterium | reverse complement strand
AGCCTCGAGAATCGGAATCATTTCCTTAATATTCGAGATTTTTTTCTCGTTTATCAAGACGTATGCGTTTTCAAGAACACATTCCATTTTCTGAGCATCCGTTGCAAAGTAAGGCGAAAGATAACCGCGATCAAACTGCATACCTTCGACCCATTCAACTTCGGTATTCAAGCTTTTTCCTTCATCAACAGTGATGACACCGTCTTTACCGACTTTTTCCATTGCGTCGGCGAGCAAATTCCCGATTTCCGAGTCATTATTCGCGGCAATTGCACCAACTTGGGCGATTTCCTTTTTGCTATTTTTGACACTAACCGACATCCCTTTGAGCTTTTCGATAATGTCGGCGGTCGCCTTGTCCATTCCGCTCTTCATTTGAAGTGGATTAACACCAGCAACAACGGCTTTCATTCCTTCATTGAATACAGCTTCGGCCAGAATGGTTGCGGTAGTCGTACCGTCACCTGCGATATCGCTGGTTTTGGACGCAACTTCACGGACCATTTTCGCGCCCATGTTTTCGTATGTATCTTCGAGATCGACCTCTTTAGCAACCGTAACACCGTCTTTCGTGACAGTCGGGGAACCGAAACTCTTTTGGATAATCACGTTTCGGCCTCTTGGACCAAGTGTTACCTTGACGGCTTTTGCCAATTTCGAGACACCACGACGCAACGCTTCACGTGCTTCCTGGTCAAATGCGATCATTTTTGCCATAATTTTTCTCCTTGTGTATTTTTGATTATGAAATATTTTTAAAGTTTTTTACCGTAAAACGGTATTGTGACCAGAGCGAAAATTTTAGTGGATAATCGCCAATATGTCACTTTCCCGCATAAGAAGCAGTTCGTCGTCGCCAACTTTGAATTCTTCGCCTGCATAAGAAAGGAAAATAACACGGTCACCTTCTTTCACTTGGAACTGGCTCCGTGTTCCATTTTCGAGTACACGTCCGTCACCAATGCTTACAACAGTTCCACGTGCTGGTTTATCTTTTGCCGAGTCGGGAAGGTAAATTCCACCTTGTGTTTTTTCTTCAGAAGATTCGCGACGTATTACCACACGGTCTCCGAGGGGTTGGAATTTCATTCCACTGTTTTTGCATCCACATTTACTCTCTGAACAAGAATCTTTTTTCTTGACCATTATTTTTTTCTCCAAGTGATTTTAAAGTGAACAAGAACGAGAAGCTGCATTAAACAACACTGCTAAGATTACGTTTAAAACAGCCTCGTCGCACAAAATGACATGTTTTTCGGCAATATATGCAATTTTTGCGCCAATCTTTTTAAAAAGAAATAGTTTTTGTCAGAAACCCCGTGATTTTCAGGAAATTTTTTCTGAAAAAAATTTTTATTCTCAAAGTTGTGATGCCACAAACATTAAAAACTGTCATATTGGCAGTTACTTCATCCTGAAATCGTTAATTAACGGGTAAATTTCAGTCGTGAAACGCGGCGATACACAGTTTATTGATCGCGCGACTCCGTTTCACCTCGACGTTAAAGGTCAAAGTGCTAATTTTTTGAAAACGTCAGGAGCGCTATTTTGCGTGCGATTCCTAAAAACACCTCTAAAAATCACAAAATCTCGGAGCCAAATTGAATTATACTGTGCCCGGAATAAATTGCATGTTTTCAAATTCAGGGTAAGTTGAAGATAACCGGCACCAAATATTGAAAAACTAGGGAACAGAGCCGACCTATTCACGCCTCGACGGCAGGTCGTTCACACTTCGGCGGCAGGTCGCGGGAGGCGGAACACTTCACGCGAGGCTACTTATGCCTAAACGGTAGTGCCTTGTCCGGCTTAAAAACTGGGGTACAAGCTATGGAGTTTTGTCCGCGCTTTTTCAACGGTGAAGTGCCATTTGACACCCTTTTGCTTTGCGTTACATGAATTCGCCCACGCCTGCACTGCCGACCGTAATT
>JBOFQC010000170.1:0-1570 GCA_051660725.1 Thermoguttaceae bacterium | reverse complement strand
GCAATTGCGTTTGCTCTCAAAGAAGTGCCCCCAACCCAGTTTGCAACGACGTCCGGGGAAAGCAACGCAGTCACAAAACCGGTCACAAACACGCCACCGAACAGAAGCGGTATGATTTGCTTCGCAAAAAACCACGTTTGATCCATCCACTCGTGCAGTTCGTCGCGTGTGAACCAACGGAAAATCATTACTGCCAGAATAATGGCAAAAAACAAACACAAATACCAATGAAAGTTGAAAATAATCGTTGATGTGATAGTTGCCCACGCGCCAACTTCTCCCGAACCTGTTACTTCAGTTTCCGGCGTTGCTGTGTCGGTTAACGAAGTATCACTTGCAGCGATTTCTGCATCTTTTATTACGGTTTCCGGAGTTTCGACTGCAACGGTATTATTTTCAGTGGGCGAAATTTCGACCTCTTTAATATTCGGATTCGCCCAGGAAGCGAAAATCAAAATCAAGATCATTGTGCCGAGAAATGACGCCGTTTGCCACAATTTCCTGCCGGACGGAAGAGGGTCGGGCATTTGCATTGTAATTTTTACCCGTTCTTTTTCACTTTTGCGAAAAACGCAAGCCATCATTACGCCGACAATGATACTAATGGAAATGGCGGCAATTGTTCTTGCAGTTCCGAGCTGCCAACCGAGAACCCGAGCAGTAAGGAATATTGCCATTACATTAAGAGCGGGACCGGCACACAGAAAAGTCATTGCGGGTCCGAGACCTGCACCGACCCTATAAATTCCGGCGAACATTGGCAGTACACTGCACGAACAAACAGCCAAAATTGTGCCGGAAACAGATGCGACACCATACGCTCCGATTGGATTTGCGTTTGGACCCAAGTGTTTTAATATCGATTCCTTCGATAAAAACGTGGCAAGCGCACCGGCTATAAATATTGCCGGTATCACGCAGTTTAACGTGTGGTACACCACGTACCACTGCAATAAAATAAAAGCGTTCAGAATTGCGTTTTGAACGCTCGGATTACTTACCGGTAAAAAGTACGCAACCAGAAAAAGGGAAAGCAGCGCAACGAAAATCTTTAGCTCACGGTTCACGGATGAAGACGGGATAATGGGAAAAAGGAGAATAATTTGCCAATATAATGAAATACGAACGCCGTATTACGACATAATGGCAATTGCGTTGGCAACGGCGTGAGTCGAACAGTGTGAAAGCGATATAAGAATCTCAGTCACGCCAAGCGACTCGGCAAGTTTTTTGGTGCCGGCATATAATTTGATTACAGGCCGTCCGCTTGGTTCATTGCGGACTTCGACGTCTTTCCATGAAGTCCCGGTAATCCAACCGGTGCCGAGTGCTTTTAACACCGCTTCCTTTGCGGCCCAGCGCACGGCAAAATGCTCAGCGGAACGTTTCTTGTTAGAAGAATACCCGATTTCATGTTCCGTGTAAACATGATCAAGAAAATGCGAACCGTGTTTTTCGAGCATCTGCTCAATTCGTACACACTCGGTTATGTCGGTACCGATTCCAATGATCCGCATTATAACAAAAGAAATTGTGTCTTTTATTCGTTAAACCAAAACTTTTTCGTTTG
>JBOFQC010000169.1:0-6054 GCA_051660725.1 Thermoguttaceae bacterium | reverse complement strand
CCAGCAAATCGAAATCCTTTTGGTAGTTTCAATTCAGTTATTAGGGGTTGGGATTTTCTCGTTAAAAAATCCGGGGACTCACGCCCCCGGCTCTTTTTAGTTTAAGACAGGAAGTCTATTTTACGAACTTAAGCAGAGTTACGCTGTACGGTTTAACGGTAACTTTACCATTATCAAGTGTAACATCTGCCTCGGTAACGTCAATCCGCTGCGCTTTCGCCGGGTCATTGAAACCTTTCGGATCATTTTCCGGGTCGGCAATCACGAACATTCTTCCTTTCGTGTTCGGGAAAAAGTGCCCTTCCAATTGCGACATAAACTGGACGTCAACTTCACGCGGCAACGGATTTACAACGGAAATGGTTAAAATATTCCCGTCTTTCGACACCGTAGCCTGAATGTCAAGCGGCGAAGCGTACTCGGTTTCAATCTCGGTGTGAACCGGATGCGGCTGGAATTCGTGGCGGTACAGCGCAAGCACCAAACCGGTTGTTTCGAACTGCGCGTTTTTCTTGTCCGTTTTAATGCAGCCGATTACGTTTACCGTTTGAGCGTAGTTAGCCATTTTGTAAATGTCCGCTTGGCGTGCAAATTCGTTCAAGCCGGCAGCGATTCCGAGCGCGTCTTTCATGTAGTACCGGGTTCCAAGTTCGCCGAACACGTGCGGTCCGTACCAGTAGTTCCACTCATCCATTGCGATTCGAATATCTTTGCCTTTAAGTTCCGGCATTTCTTTACGGTACTTGTGATGTGCGTCTGCGATTCGTTTGATTTCACGTGGCACCAACTGAGTATGTTCAACGACATTTGCCCGTTCCTGAACGTAAAAATGTTCGCTCAACTCGTCAAGATGTTCGGCAGCACCGGGCAGAAAAACTTCGTCCCAATTACCAACTGCACCGACTCCGATAACGCGAATTGACGGGTCTTCTTTACGTAAAGTGTCGACGAAAGTGTTGTGTTTCTTGACGTAATCGGTAACCGGCATGTGACCGATCTGCCAATCTCCGTACATTTCGTTTCCGATTCCCCACCATTTGACACCATACGGTTCCTTGTGTCCGTGTTCAGCACGGAGTTTACCCCATTTCGTGTCGGCTTTGCCGTTTACGTACTGCAGTTCGGCAACGGCGTTGTCGACTTCACCGGCGCCGGTGTTCACGGCAATGTACGGCTCGGTTCCAAGCTCCTTGCAGAAGAATAAAAATTCGTTGATGCCGAAATCGTTGTGTTCAACACCGGTCCAAGCGGGATTCTTGCGCGGCGGCCTTTTGTCCCGGTCACCGATTCCGTCTTTCCAATCGTAACCGCTGACGAAGTTTCCGCCCGGCCAACGGTAAAGCGGTGCGTCGAGTTCTTTCAGTAATTTAAGCGTGTCAGCTCGCATTCCGTGGAGATTGTCGCCCGGCATTACCGAAGCGGTACCGACATGGAACGAACCTTTGCCAAACGCCGCGATTTCGATTTCGCCGTTGTCGCAGTCTGCCGGCATATCCAGCTCGAATTCGATTTTTGTGTATTCACCCGGCTTGACGGGATATTCAAACGTTTTGTAAACCAAGTGGTCAGCACTCGAAGCATCGTGGAAATGAACCTCGACTTTTTCGATTCCTTCGGACGGTTTAACCCAAGCGTAACCGGGGTATTTCATTCCGCGTTTGAAAGCGAGTCCTTTTTGAGCGACACCGATCCAGCGGGGTTCGGCGGCGGTTCCGTCTTCGTTTTTGTCGGGTGCAACCGCTTTGGGTGTGTGTTCGCCAACAAATGGATTTTTTGTGTCCATTTCGACAATGCACTTGTAAACCGGATACCAGGGCGTTTCTTCGTGTCCGAGTCCGTGCCAGAATTTCCGGTCTTCGAGCATCTCGGCCCAAATACCGCCGTAAATGCAACGGCCTAAATGTTCGATAAACTGCGAATAAATAAGTTCGTCCATTACGAAATCGTCGTCTTTGTCGTTAACTTGGATATAAACAGTCGGCACCCAATCGTCCGGCACCGCTTTTTTCTGCGGAAGAGTATGCATGCAGGTCAACGAAACGTCGTCAAAGTACGCTGTTCCGGTTGCTTCGCCCCAACCGCCGAAAAGGCAGTTAATAGTGACCGTATCCTGCCCGTCTGTGTCAAAGTTACATCTGACTTCGGTCCAATCGGAGTCGCCCGTCACCGCTTTGGTTCGTGCGTTGTAGATGCCGTGAACATTCAACAATGCACCGGCCCCTGTAGTTTTGGCCAATTTTTCCGTTTTTATCCAGCCGGAAAGTTGGTATTGCGCGTAAGGATTGACGGTTACAACCGTTGACCAGGAATAGTCGGCCCCTTTTTCTGACGAAATAGCTACTGATTTTTTACCCGATTTTGCGACATCCGAGTATTCGAATTTTCCTTCGCCGTTCCATTTTGTTTCTTTCCAGCCGGTAGGAACCTTGCCGTTTGCCGATTCTTCGAAAGACGGGTTCGGCAACAAATTATCATTTGCCGAACAAAAACTGAAATTTACGAAATTCGCATACAAAGCCGTAAATGCTACAAGAAGCATCACATAATTACGTAATTTATACTTCATTTATCAAAACCTCCTTTATTAAGTTCCTGTGTAAAGTTTAACCATTTGCCAGATAAGCTAATGGTATAGCCTAAAAAACGCCTCTCGTTAAAGTTTAATTTATTTAAGAGCGGTATACAAGAGTACATTCCCTAAAAGCAAATTCTGATATATAATTGCGTTATACATTTGATTGGAAGTATACCGGAGTCCCGCATGGGCGGGAACCTGCCGTTCAGGCATAAGTAGCTTCGCGTGAAGTGTTCCGCCTCCCGCGACCTGCCGTCGAGGCGTGAATAGGTCGGCTCCATTTCCTAGTTTTTCAATGTTTAATGCTGATTATCTTCAGCTTACCCTAAATTTGAAAACATGCAGTTTGTGCCGGGCGACAGTATATAAATTAAGATGTTTTCATTAGAAATAAAATTCAATTACATATCCGTTTCAACGGTATGTGATATTTAAGTTGCTGTATAATGTTTACTAATAGTTCGAATGACCAACAAAACTCGGATTTAAATGTGCCGGCAAAAGAACACGAGGAGTATCAGCAGTGGTACGAATCGGAATCTGGTAAAGACGGTAAAACATTTAACGCCAGAATAGTATCACTTTTGGAAAAAAAGGATTCGCCTGCTTTTTCCTGGTTCGTGTTGATATTGGTCACTATTTTCGCATGTGTCGCAGGATTTCTGGCAATAAAATTTATTCCGGAATCGACGTTTAAATCTTACATGAATAGTTCGAAGATGAGTTTGTATCGTCGCGTACCAACTGATTTGATCGGGTACGATTCGGTTCACGCTTTTCCTGTTGATTTCGACACTCTTACCTGTTTGTGCAAAGACGCGCAGAACAGATTATATGTCGGCGGAGATAAAAAAATCTCTGTGTATTCGGTAAACGGTTTGCTTCTGTTTTCGATTAATTTGAGTGACACCCCTACTTCCATTAGTGTTATTGAAAACGACATGCTGTTTGGCGGGTGTTTGTTCGTATCATATCCTAATAAATTCGAAATATACCGTGAGAGTTCAAAATTTCAAAATTCGTTGAGCGAAACACTTTCGCTAATCACACTGCACGCCGCTGGTCAGAGCGATCTCGAATTGGTTAACACTTGGAAGTCAGGCAGTGAAAAGTCGTACTTAAGAAAAATCACAGCGAATAAAGATGCGATTTTCGTATGTGACGCCGGTGAAAAAGTTGTCTACAAAATTGATAACACGCTAACAAAAGTCCTTACAATTGGCCAAAACACATATTCCGAGGATAGCAAGGATAAATTTCCTGGATTTGTTATTCCGACGCTTCCATTTTTAAACGCTGTTTTTTCGCCAGAAAGAAACATACTTTGGGTGACCAACCCTGGTAAGCACAGAGTCGAAGCGTTTACGCCTGACGGAGAATGGAAACCAGGTTTAGCTTGGGGAGAACCCTCTGCGTACTATGAAGGTTTTTGCGGCTGTTGTAATCCAACCGGTTTGGAGATTTTGGACGAAAGCAGTTTCGTCACTGCCGAAAAGTTCATCAAACGCGTGAAAGTTTGCGACATTTCCGGCAAGATCGTATCAGTTGTCGCGACTCCAGATGTGCTTGACAGTCCTCCAACACAACTTATTGAAGGTGTTATTAACGGCGTAGAAGATAACCGAACACGTTCGACTTTCAGGCCGAGTGTTGGTGAGGAGTATCCCGTTCAAATTGCGGTTCTTTCAAATAAGCAAATTGCCGTACTTGATCCTACGTATGCAGTTGTAAGGATTTTTGTAAAAAAATAAAAATCCTCCATTACGCCTGTGAACTCTTTTCCTATTTTAAGGAGTTAGGAGTTAGGAGAAAGACTTCAGGTAAATTCGAATCACCTATTCACCTATTCACCTATTCACCTATTCACCTATTCACCTATTCACCTATTCACCTATTCACCTATTCACCTATTCACCTATTCACACCTCCCACCTATTTAAAAATGCCCGAAACTATTTCTGCCGTTGCTTTTGACATGGACGGCTTAATGTTCAATACCGAAGACACTTACTGGAAAACCGCCACGCAGCTTTTGGATAAGCGGGGTCATAAATATACGAAAGAAATTTCAGAAGCGATCATGGGCCGTCCGCCGAAGTTCTGCTTCGAGTACATGATAAAAGTGCTTAACCTCGACGACACTTGGGAAAACATGCACCGTGAGTCGGAAGATTTGTTCCTTTCGCTGCTGGACGAAGGGTATTCAATGATGCCCGGACTGCTTGAACTGCTGGATTTTCTCGAAGAACGTAACATACCGAAATGCGTTTGTACCAGTAGTACGCAAAGAGTTGCACGGGAAGCGATTGGACGGTACGGGCTGCTTGATAGGTTCAAGTTTATTATTTCGTTCGACGATGTTATCAATGGTAAGCCAAGTCCTGAAATTTATGAAAAAGCTGCGAAAAAATTTGGAATCCAACCCGACATGATGCTCGTCTTGGAAGATAGTGCCAGCGGCTGCAAATCGGCACGGGACGCCGGGGCAAATGTTGTCGCAGTGCTTGCGCACCACAATCAGGGCTTGGACCTGTCAAATGCGCATAAAATAGTAAACCGACTTGACTCGCCTGAAATACTAAATTATTTTCATTAATGACTAATAGGGAGTTGGAGGGGAAGTTTAGCCGCCGACCAACGGGAGGCGGAACACTTCACGCGAAGCGTAATGCCTCGACGGCAGGTCGCGGGAGGCGGAACACTTCACGCGAAGCGTAATGCCTGGACGGAAGGTCCCCTATCACCTATCACATGCCTCCTGCATTATGAGTACAGTAGATTTCCGCCCAGCTTCGAAAAATGAGCAGATTGAACAACGGATAAGGAAAACTTGCCGACAAGTTAAGAGTGTTGATATTTTCCTTACGTTTACCGTTCTGCTTACGTGTCTAATCGGTTATTTATTTCTGTTTGCGCTCGTAGATCATTGGATTTTTAAAGGTGGCGTTTCGCCAACTATACGTAAGTTGTTCTTTTTTACCGGGATCGGACTGGGCGGATTTTACACATTTTACCGGTTGATTCCTCTTTTCCGATACTCGGTGAATCCGGTGTACGCTGCAAAAATATTGGAAGCGCAGCGGCCAACGATGAAAAATTCGCTGATTAACTGGATTTTCTTGCGTCGTGAGAATCCGCAGGAAAAAAACGCACCCGCCGACATTATCCGGAACCGTATGATTGACGGAGTAACGAACCGGGCCGTTTTCGATCTACAAAAAGTGCCGGAAGAGACCGTTGTTGACAAGTCGTCAATTATACATTGGGGAATCGCACTTATTATAATCACGGTTTTTTTCTGTTTGTATGCGTTCTTGTCACCGAAAAATCCGTTTAGTTCGATTTTACGGCTTGCGATGCCTTTTTCGAGTATTGAGTCGCCGACACGTGTGAAATTCAGGGAGGTAACGCCCGGCAACGCAAAGGTTTTTCAAGGTGAATACGTTACGGTTACTGCCAATATTGACGGTGTGCGAAAA
>JBOFQC010000168.1:0-2952 GCA_051660725.1 Thermoguttaceae bacterium | reverse complement strand
TACTGTTTTTATTACTAATTCGTGTTTTCCCGCTTCTGTAAAACCGCTTTCTTACCTGTGAATTCTTCCCACCTTCGAACTATAATATCGCAGTAAAGTTCATCAAGTTCCATTGCAAAACATTTCCTGCCGGTTTGTTCACAAGCTATTAGAGTGGAACCACTTCCGCCGAATAGTTCCAGTACGTTTTCGCCTGGTTTTGACGAATACTGAATCGCCCTGACCGCTAATTCGACGGGCTTTTCGGTGAGATGCACCATTTTGGAATTGTGTACTTTTTTGATTTCCCACAGGTCAGTAACGTTGTTGGGTCCGAAAAACCGATGTGCTGCCCCTTCTTTCCAACCGTAAAAACACACCTCGTGCGCGCCCATGAAATCTTTGCGGGTAAGCACTGGATGTTTTTTATCCCAAATCAAAAGCTGGCTGAAGTACAAACCATGTTTCTTGAGATACTCAGGATAATTTGCAATATTCGCATAACCGCCCCAGATGTAAAACGCATGACCCGGCTTGAGTACACGTGATACGTTTCCAAACCAACCGTCAAGCAAGGAGTCAAACTCGGCGTCACTTACGAAATCGTTGGCAAGTGGTCTGTCCTTCGCCCGCATCTTCCGGGTCGTTGGTGCCATATCTGGTTGCGTTGCCAGCTTCATTGCGCTGTGATGTAAGCCCTGTTTATCAAGTGCTTTACGCTCGTTTTTTTCCCGGTCGCGTTTGGTGTCGCCCTTTGGTTCGGGCAGCGCAAAAGATGACACCCCTGCAAGAATTGCATTATTACTGCGTGGCTCAACTTTGACGTTGTAAGGCGGATCGATGTTTACCAACTCAATAACATTTCCGTTAAGCAGATAATCAACGTCTTCTTGTTTAGCACTGTCGCCACATAAAAGACGATGTTCGCCGAGTATCCAAAGGTCGCCGCGCTGTGTTATCGCGGCGTCAGGTGGTTCTGGCACCTCATCCGGATCGGTGTTTCCCTGCGTCAAATCCGTTGCAAGTAATTGCACCAACGCCTTTTCAGTAAACCCAAGCGATTCCATATTGAAACCGCTCGCCTGAAGTGCCGCAATTTCTATTGGCAAAATATTCATATCCCACTCGGCTATTTCGCCGGTTTTATTGTCTGCCAGCCGGTACGCTTTCACCTGTTCTGGCGAAAGCTCCGTCGCAACATGCACCGGGACTTTTGCGAGTCCGAGCTTTTTTGCAGCGGCGAAGCGAACATGCCCGACAATAATAATCATGTTTTCGTCCACAACAATCGGTTGCTGGAAACCAAACTCTTTTATGCTTGCCGCTACAGCATCAATAGCCTTGTCAATCACCCGTGGATTTTTTTCGTAAGGCACAACAGCCTCAATTGGCAGTATTTGAATGTTCATAATATTCCTTGTAAGTTTTTCCAGTTCTTAATGAGTAAATAGCATTTCTAGTGCCACCTACTATTTTTGATATTTCTCGGTCGGAAACTCCATTTCGAAGCAGTTCTTTAATTTTCAATACGGTGTCATCATCGTAGATTCTTCGCTTTCGACGTGCTAGCTTATGATTCTCGCTGTTTGCCATTCTTTTCAACTCTGCATAATCACGCAGTCCCGTTGCAAATGCATGCTTGTTATTCTGCTGACGAGTACACCATTCGAGATTTGATGCGTGGTTGTTCTTTTTGTCACCATCAATATGGTTCACTTCTGTATATCCATGCGGATTGTCTACAAAACATGTTGCAACGATTCGGTGTATGTATTCGTCTCTTCTTCGAATTGTAAGCCTCGTGTATCCATGCGTATGAACTCGTGGAGACAGAAACCTTTGGCTGATCCGCGACCAAACTGATCCAGTACGAAAAACTACATAATCATTTTTGTAAACAGCCGGAACATCAGTAAAATTCTCGTTCATGTATTTGTTTTATTGGGTAAAATGCCAACTAGCGGTTTAATAATCTTGACAGAAAATGCAACGCTTAGTAAAATCCATTTTATTTTCATTCACATAATCTTGCTGGGAGTCAACAATGGGTAAAAAGTGGTATTACAAAAGCTGCGTCGGCACTTTTTTTATCGAAGAAAAAACAACCGCTTCAATTTAATTTTTAACGATGAAAACCTTGGAAACTATGCGCAACCATGGCAAGCATCTGAGGATTTGTCTTTCGGAGCTGTCCCAACAATCGTCACTGACAATGGCACAGTTGTTACTGATACTGCATCACTTAAGATTCCAGCCGATATTGAAGATTGGCAATTTTTATCTCGGTAGTTCTGTAACATCTCGTTCATTGATGAGACCAATTGCTCGGCACAATCGTGGCTCAACCAGAGTCGAATAACTTCCCCATCGGGCGTGTTAAAAGCAACCCCAACACCCGTGTCGTTTGCGGAAGTGGTACATCGCCACGACACCGCTCGGTACATATTCGGTTTTTCCATTTTAATTTTCCACTTTAATAAAAATGTTATGTCGCACAATACGTTTTTTCAGCATGGCGACGCATCAATTCCGAGCACTTCAAACAGCAACACGACACCATTGTCCCAACCGACCCAGTCTTCAAAGGATTCGCATTCAAGATCGTCTGCGATGTCGTCAAAGTCGATGTTTTGCAACTCTTCTTCGGGAATGCTGACGCTGACTGTTGTGGAGTCATTGTCCAAAAGCAAGGAGTATTCGCTCTTGTGCTTGAGCAGGAATTCCCAGCGTTCTCTGTCGGTTTTCAACTCGTTCCAAGCCGTTGCAACGTGCTTGTATTTCGCGATTAATTCTTCACAAGTCATTTCATTTCCTCATAAAAAAGTATTTGTGTCGGTTTTGAAACCGGGTAAAAGTCCTGAAATTTCGTTGTAAACGGTTTTAATCCGTTTGCACGACGATTCAAAATAACGCTTGTCGATTTCGCAACCGATAAAGCGTCGTCCCGTCAAAAGACAGGCGATGGCGGTCGTT
>JBOFQC010000167.1:0-3390 GCA_051660725.1 Thermoguttaceae bacterium | reverse complement strand
CACCGTGTGCCGGAAAACAATTACACTGGTGAAGAAACGCATGCAGATACAGTTGCCGCATTGAAGGAAATTGCCGATTATGCTAAAAATAAAGGTATAACGGTATCGTTAAGACTTTCGCACAATCAGCAGCTTACTTCGATTAGATCGGGCCTTAATCTGTTGAACGAAATTGATGCAGAAAATGTGAAACTTGCACCGCATGTTTGGATTGCCGCAAATGAAGGTGATTCCGAGCTGTTGAAAAACGCTCGGGATAAGTTTTCATTTATGTTTTTAAGTCGTCCGCTTCGTGATGTTGGTGGTTCGGTTTGGACTCTATACGGCCCTTTGGCATATAAATCTGAAAAAGCCAGATATTCACCACGAATCACTAACGCAGACCGCTCTGATGTCGCTGGCGAAACCGTTGCGGCTGAAGACCTGAAAAAAGTGCTGGATTATTATCGGGCAAATTCTGATTTGCCGATAATATTTGACGCCGTTTATCGTTCACTTGATGACGAATATAATGATATAAGGATTACAGAAATCACAGATTGATCGTATCCGTTCCCCGAATCGCGTATTCAGAATTCGGCGGTGTTTGCCGATACAACACGTTCAGGTTTTCCCACTCATTGAGCCATGACGCCGCGTACTGCATGGCTTTGGACTTTCCGTTCAGAAGTTCGTAAATCGGCACTGCCGTTTGATTCGGCTTTGCTAACGAAGTCGACGTTTTTCCGAGCGTTTTGCCTAGCTTTACGTTCAATGATTCCATTAGCTCTGTACTGACGCTCATTGTTGTTTCGGCTGCTCATCAGCAATGGCGTCAAGTTTTTCTGCAAGGATTTTAATGTCGATTGGTTTGCTGATGTAATCGGTCATACCAGCTTCAAGGCACTTTTCCCGGTCACCGCTCATGGCGTAAGCAGTCATCGCTATTATCGGGATGTGTGGATCACGAACCCCGGACTCACTGGAGCGAATGACTCGTGTGCATTGAAAACCGTCCAGAACCGGCATCTGACAGTCCATCAAGACAACATCGAAGTCATCCTTGCGTAGTGCTTCCAGAGCCAATTGACCATTTTCTGCAATAGTAATATTGTGGCCCATTGAGTCCAACATTCCTTTGGCAACAATCATGTTGACTTTGACATCTTCGACGAGCAATACACGCAAAGAACGAGCTGGTTTGGATGCGGTTTTGTCCTTTTGTGCTGGTTTTTGTGTCGTTTCCGGCAATGTCTTCTCAGAATTTTCCGGCAGATCGAAACGAACAGAAAAACGGAATGTCGATCCTTTACCGAGAGTGCTTTCAACATCTATACTTCCGTTCATTAGATCGATAAGATGTTTGACTATTGGAAGCCCTAACCCTGTCCCTCCGTACTGTTTGGTGACAGAGACATCCCCCTGAACGAATTCTTCGAAAACTTTTTGTATAGACTCTTTTGAAATTCCAATACCAGTATCTTCAATTTCGCAATGCAGAAAGCAGTAGGGAGTTTTTTGCTCTTCACGACATCGAAACGTAACCGAACCTTCGGACGTAAATTTAACGGCATTTCCCAAGAGGTTGTTGATGATTTGTCGAAACCGTCCGTCGTCACCGACCAGGATATTTGGAATAGTCGGAGAATAATCCACCACAAAACGAAGCCCTTTTTCGTGTGCAATAATAGTGTACGCGTTCGATATTTCGTGCAGAAGCGTATTGGGATTGAAAGGATAGAAATACAATTCTGCCTTGCCCGATTCGATTTTCGATATATCTAAAACATCATTGATAATGGAGAGTAACGATTTTGCGCTGTTTTGAACGTGCGTCACGTATTCCGACTGTTGGTCGTTTAGTTGTGTTTTTGACAGTAACGACATCAAACCGATAATACCGTTCATTGGAGTTCTTATCTCGTGGCTCATGTTCGCCATAAAAGCGCTTTTTATTTGGTTCGCTTTTTCGGAAGCGTCTTTCGCTTCGACCAGTTCGACGTTCATTTCGGCCAGTTTTTTGTTTTTTCTGCGTTCAATGAACAAGAAAAACGTGATCGGAATTGAGAAAAGAACAATGTCGACAAGACCAACAACCACAAATCTATGAAAATAATCGGCAACGATACCTTCGGCGATGTTTTTGGGTGCAATTACCACTACGTACCAGTTAACATTCGGAATTCCGACCCTTGAAAATGAAACGTAAGACGATTTTCCATCCAAATCAATGTTAAAGGATTGTGTCGAATTCTCTTTCGTGTCGTATGACTCGCTGATTTTTCGGTAAATCGTATCGTATCCTTTACCGAGATTGGCGAATTTGTTTTCCAACGCGAACTCTTTTTTCGGATTGTAAACAACGTTGCCTTTACCATCAATCAGAAGAACGCTTTCACCTTTTGCGCCTTGCATTGATCGCATGACATCCATAAGCAAAGGCATGTAAACATCGAAACCGACGACTCCCAATAGATTATTTTTCTTGTCAGTATCGGTGCGACGAATAGTTTTGACAATACTTATACAAGGAATACGAAACTCGATATCAATGTAAATGTCAGTAAACGCGAGCCCTTCAGTCTGCGAAATGTAAGAAAACCAAGGCCGATTTTTTGTCATCCACGGATCAGGCTCACCATTTTTGTCTACAGTATCCTCATCCATCAGAGCGTTCTGAGTTAACAGATAATTACCTTTGACGCTTGCAATCCATGCGACTTCGTTCGGCGATTGGTGACCTTCGGTATTGGTAACCTGGTCAATCCCTTTATACATTATGTTAACCGAACTCATCATATCAACGACGTAACGGTAGTTTGCGTTTTTCAACACTTCTTTTGAATTATCACATTCATTCAGCAGGTCTCTGATCGGTGTGTATTGATCAAGCAGAAGAACCGTATGAAGTTTTCCAATGAAGAACTGTGCCACCGAACCGGCCGTTTCGCGGCTTTTCGTTTCAAGTTCGATTTTGACGGTTTTTCTTAACTCAGAGTCAATTCCCCAAAATGCTGTCGTGTTGACAGCGACAATTATCAATGAAATCGCAATCGACACTAACAGCAGCAATTGCGTTAGCACCTTATTCGCTTTGTCGTTCTGAATGGGATATTGCTCTTGGTTCGACATTTATATTTTATTGATCTTCACGTAAATTTTGAGCTGGTTTATACCGGGCTTCGGTATAAAACAAAACCTAATATGGAAGTTGTATTTACCAGAAAAGGTCTGTTACGTCAAGTTTTTCTGTTCATATTTTATGTAAATTTTTTGAAAATCTCTGCAGCTGTGAAACTTGTTGACATGACTGTAATATTGTAAAATATGACGTACAAATCATGTATGCTAAAAACTTGCGACTAATTTACATGCGATAATAATCTGAAAAAACCTGAGTTGGTTTTGTTA
>JBOFQC010000166.1:0-10083 GCA_051660725.1 Thermoguttaceae bacterium | reverse complement strand
ATGCTGACAAGGTGCGTGGCTTGTACGGTGGTGCTCCGAAGGATTGGAAGGAGTGTCCGAAGGAGATACTGGAACAATTATTACCGGAAGATTATGTAACATGTATTGCAGAGGATGCTGCGGGAACGATTTGGATGGGGACGCGTTTGAAGGGATTTATGGCGATTGATCCGCAAACGGGACGTCGAGGAACAGGAGATCGCGGCACGATGGGAATGGCCGATAATTACGTTTCGGCAATCTTGCCGATGCCCGATGGCATGCCTCTGATCGGCCTTTACATCGGCGGCGTGATCAAGCCGAACAAGGAGTTGAAACTGCAAACGAAAAACAATGCGAATAGAGAACGCAAAATCAACACGCTTGCCAAATCCGGCTTCGCGGCTTTGCCAAGCCCGATCAAACCGCCGACGATTGACGATCTCAAGGCAATGCAATCCAAGCTGGAAAAGCTGACGAAACCCTTGCCGAAAATTTACGCCGCCTACTCCGGCGAAGACTGGAAAACACAGGGAGATTGGATCGGGCGAACGTTCCGCGACTGGGCGGTTTTGTGCGCAGTTGTCGCTCCTTTCGATCATCCAGTCTATTTCACAACGGAATTCTACAGTGTCCATGAGTTCATCGGACCGAATTATCGCGAAAAGGACGATGCGATCCGCCGCTGGATTCATTGG
This sequence comes from Thermoguttaceae bacterium, assembly GCA_051660725.1. GTDB lineage: Bacteria > Planctomycetota > Planctomycetia > Pirellulales > Thermoguttaceae > JAVBSX01. The sequence goes on along the minus strand of JBOFQC010000166.1, from coordinate 9,406 downwards.
ATTAAGACCGACAATCCGAAAACGCTCTACGATCCGTGGTACGGTTATCGCCGCCAAGCGGAATGGGACGATCACGGTGAAGTCTATCCGATGTCGATGGACGGACCTGACCTGTGGTATTTACTTCGAATCAGACATCCCGGCACATTTCGTATCGGAATGTATTTCTTCAATAAAGACGGACACTCCGGAATGAATCGTGTACGAGATTACATGTTGGAGATGTATTCAGCACCTCCGGCTGGTAAGATGGTAGATTGGCCGCAATACAAATTCACCGATTGGCCACGTTATTCAAAAATCGCGGAGGGACAAGTTTCAAAGACACATCCGCTTGCCAAGAGTCGGATGCGGGATTTTTGGGGAGGCGTCCACAAGCAATTTATTGTAACAGGGCCAGCGTATTATTTTGTCAAAATCGACCGAAATTATTCGTTCAATACGATTTTATCGTCGATTTCGGTTGATCGATTAATTGGTGAACCGACATGGCACGAAAAATTGGGCGTGCCGATGCTTTGTGAAAAAACCTATGAACCCCCGCCTTTCCCCGCAAGTTATTCAAGTGGCGAAGGCAGGCAGATTGGTTTGTTGTGGAAAACGCTAGACGAGAAATTCGGATTTGAAAACGGGATTAATATTCAACAGTCTGGTCGTGTTGCCACATATAAAGCGGCAATATCTCTTGGGGTAGAGGATGAGGAAATCGACAAACTGGCGAAGTCGCTAAAGTGGCGACTAAATCAATGGGATGTCAACCAGCGACGAGAATGGCGAGACGCCATGAGGTATGCACACGAAGAATTTTTGAAAAGATGTCCATCGCAACGTAAAGCGATTGAACAATATGAAAACAGAAAAAAATGAACCCGAAAGGAGAGCATGATTATGTTGGGAGTATATCGAAAGCGACAGTTGAATTGCTTGACGCACTTTTTTGCAGTAACTCTGCTGTGTTGCAATGTTTATGCTGCTGACGGGGTGGTTAGTGTCAGTGTCGCTCCAGGATCACGGACTGTCAAAGTTAGAGGAACGCAAGCGGCAGCGAATAATACCGCACAGTATGCAATCACAACTTCCTTTGACCCAAATTCATTGGAAACAGTGGAAGTGAGGCCTGAAGGAAGCGGTGATTGGTCAATTACATCAACATCGGAATTTATTCCCCCAGCGGATTTTCAAGGTACCCCGCCTTCAGGTGCGCCAAACGTGGCAATCACAGGGAAGGATGGTACATGGGATGCCGATGTTTTTTCAACAATTGTCGGCCAATGGACAATAACGTTTACTGTGGTCGTTAAATTCAAAAAATATGACAAAGAGAAGAAAACCGTTGTCGAAAATGAATTTTTAACTGCAGAGGGAAAAGGATCGTGTACCTTCAAGGCAACAGCGGGGCGATTTAAGGTTTCCATACAACCTGATGATAATTTTTTGGGGAGAAGGACGAAACTAGGTGTCGGTGAATTGGGAACAATTGTTGTCGAAAAGTGGGACGCAAATGACCCCGATGTCGTCTTTGAAAGGGCGGAATCCAGCAACTCTAACGTAATACGAATTAATCAAATTCCCCCTTCGCCATTTGATCCGCCAGGTACGCCTGCAACGTTTGGGACCGGAATTACAGCAGGTGATCGAAATGGCAGTGCGACGCTTTCAGTATGGGCGAAAGGAATTAGCGAGGCAGAAACAATCAATCTATCTGTTGTTGAACCACAAGGAATAAGAATGGTGTTTCAGGATGATTTAAGTAAAAGACCAGCTCAAATAAATGGAAGCTTGAAGTATGGAGGAAAAAATTATAAACAAGTATTTATTGCAGCTGTGGGGATTAAAGTTTTTCTTGACCCAACAGATGTGTCGTTTAATAAGATTACCATCACAGAGGGAAAGGAGAATTATAAATTGGAGGACGCTGAAATTGCGTTTAACAAAGACAATGAAGGTGGGGACGTCGAGCACAAAGCATGGTCGAAGGGAGTATCTATGGGAGATCAGGCGGTAGGATGTCATGTTCTTGGGCCAAATCTGTCACCCCGGAAACGGCAAATTGCCTTACGATGCGAGCGGCGGGATACGCCCCGATATTGCAGCACCAGGAGTTAGCAGCGGGTATGGTCCTGGAACGCGTACGATAAGCCTGCCTTGGAGATTTCATGTTGGTGCGGGCTCTCAAAAACTTATTGCTAATATCCCTTCTGATATGATTTTTAACGGTACTACTGCAATAATTAAAAAACAAGCAGTAGCCATCAATTTCACATATTTTCCATAGTTGTCAGTAGATCCTAGAGGCTCGGGCGGCATAGGACCGCAAGCCATGTCGTTTGGCAAGGATATTGCCATGTTGAAAAGACGATCTTGCGTTAAAAGCTTGAATTTGTTATTGTTTCGTCATGAGCACGAAACGGAACCGATTGCTGAACGTGGCGAAACTCACCTTGGATGCGGGACAGAAACATCTGCCGGACTATTCGCACCTGAAAAGCCCGAAGACGTATACTCAATCCAAGTTCCTTGCCTGCCTCGTCTTGAAAACTTATTTAAAAACGACCATCGCGGCGTCCTTGATGTCCTCGGTGCATCGGACAAACTCGTGGACGCCTTGAAATTGAAGGGCATTCCGAATTACTCGACGCTGAAATACTTCGCCGACGGTCTCGATTTGGACGCTTTTTTTCGTTGGTGTTCGCCGATCTCGCTGGACGTGTCATCGGTGATGAGAGCACCGAAACCGTTGCGATCGACTCGACCGGCATGGAATCGTTGACCAGCCGCAGCGAATCCACCTTGTTCGCCGAAGCCAAACTCCGCGTCCTCGCCTACGCCATCCGGCGCTGAATGATCATCTTTTCAACAAGGCACAAGAATATCAAACCGTTGTGAATCATCTCGATTCACATAAGATCATAAAATTCACCATTAATACTTCCTCAATCTCCATGCAAAACATCATTTTTAATTTTTATGTTTGGTTTTTTTTAATATGCCTGTATTTTTGCGCCGGGGTTACAAAGACCATAGCTGCCGATGAACAAGACGTTTTAAGGTGTCTTGAAGGCCAAGTGCGGGAGGGCGATGTTGATGCGATCAAAAAATCTTTGCAACAACTGGAATCAATAGCTGAAATGAAATCCGACAGCCGAAATTTTTATGTTCAATTTTTATCTGCTGCAATGACGCTGTTATTAAAATTGCCTGAAAACGACAAGTATTCATTGGATATTGACAGTTATGAAAAAAAAATCATTGAAAAAAAACCTGATTCTGTTATCGCGAAAGGAGAGCAAATTCAAGTACTATGGCGTTTATTGTCAAATTTGGATAGTCGCTTACATGGTGCTGATGATTTTGCGACGATGCGGCGAACGCTCACATTCAGGCTAATTGAAATATGGTCAGAAATAGAGCTTTTAAAGGACGATAATTGGGACGCCGACTCTGATAAGTGCAAACCTGCCCCTGCTGAAGGTTCAATTAAATTTATCATTTCCGGACTTGACCCAAGCATGCTGACTGATCCATTCGAACGACAAAAATATGAGGAGTATATCGAACGAGTTGAAAAATATTGGAAAAAAGATTCTGAGCAAAAATCTTGTAGGTCTTTGCTTGACAAGATGAGAATTGGCACGATAAATTGTATTCAGGCTGCATATATACTGCCACCGTATAAAACAGAAGAACTGCAAAAAGCATTTCTCGACTATAAGACAGACGCTTTATTTATTGACGAGGCCATGATTCCCTTGAAAGAACATATCACTAAAATACAACTTGGTTTTCGTGCATGGAAATCAACTGACGACCTTTTCAAGGTCGAAGCTAAATTCATTTCATTCGACGAAAAAAATAAGAATGTCACCCTCGAAAAAGCCGACGGTAAGAGGACGACGATAGAACTTTCGGCGTTGCGTCAACTTGACCAAGATTATGTGAAAACGCAGCAATCCCAGCAAACCTCGAACGAAACAAACACCAGCACGCCGTAAACCTGTGGCAATGTACGAACTCGCCTCCAATCAGGGACAGGACATTTCGTTCGGGCCGTACATGGTGCGCGATTTCGATTGACGATGTGACGGGCCATGTTTCGGAAATCATGGACGGCGCAAAACCAGTAGCTTCGTATATTTACGATGGTAGTGGCTCGGCGATGCAGACGACATACAATCCGCCGGGCGTGACGCTGAATTACACAAACGGCGGTCTCGATAGGTTCGGTAGAATCGTCAATCACGGCTGGTTAAAGGGGCCGGAGGCACTGGTGCATATTTTGCACACTTATGACTTTGCGGGCAACCGGCTCACACGCTTCGATGCTGTAAAATCTGATATTTCCGAACTTTACAGCTATGACCAAGTGAATCAAATCAAGACGCTTCGGCGAGGCGAGCTGAACGAAGAGCGAGATTCCGTGTCCCAGACCACTTTTGCTGAGGCGTGGGATTTCGACAAGACGGGGAACTGGACACAGTTCGATAAAAATGGTATAATTCAAGCTCGCACGGCGAACGAGGCGAATGAGATTACGTCGATTAACAGTAACATAAATGCAATTCAACACGATCTAAACGGGAATATGAAAGTTTTACCGGGTCAAAAGGCGAAGTACGACGCATGGAACCGTCTTGTCGAGGTGCGAGATTTGCAGGACGTTTTGATTTCACGTTGCGAATACAACGGCATGAATCAGCGAGTGAAAAAGATCGTCGGCGATGTTGTGACGACGCATTTTTTCAATGAAAACTGGCAGGAATTGGAGCAAATGAAAGGTGGTAATGGAGGTGCCAACGGCACCGGAATTACGCTTTACATCTGGGGTCAGCGTTATATCGACGATTTAGTGTTACGCGAAGTGGGCGAGGAAAAATTGTACAGCATTGCCGATCCAAACTGGAACGTCGTCGCAATTTGTGACGAAAAGGAAGCCACACAAAAATCAAGATCAATGGTACAACTGTAACAGTTCCCAAATCTCCTGCACAATGAACTGTTGAAGCGATATTAAAACAAATAGCAGGTACTGCCAAGTAACATCCCATGTCTGAATTTAATATTGAATTTGAAATACTGACTCCCTCATGTTATACGGGGAGTTGTACTATGCAGCATGAAGCGTTTCTCGATGACTTTATTGCAGCCATCGAATCGTTTGGTATGCAGTTTGGAGGTGGTTCAGATTTAGTGAAAGGGATTCACAAAGGTGTCATTGAGGTTATGGAGCAAGATGTCTCAACTATCAAAAAGAGAGTCCAAAGTATTCAAAAATGGCTTCTTAACCATCCAGCATCACCTGTCATTTTATACTGGTGTGCCTGTCCAGAATCTTTGTGACCACTTGAAACCGAAAGACACCGAGGATAAAATAGACTCCCATGAGTGAAACTTGGCAAGAATTAGAAACTGCGCAGGAGCCGGGGGCGTTCGCCCCCGGAGTGAATCTCTCGTTGCATCGATATATCTGGGGCGTGCGTTACATCGACGACTTAGTGTTGCGCGAATCTGGCGACGAAAGGTTATATTCACTTGCCGATGCGAATTGGAACGTCGTGGCAGTTTGTGACAACACCGCTGAAGTGATGGAGCGTTACAATTATGATGCCTTCGGCAGAACAATTGTTTTGGCTCCAGATTTTTCAGAGCGAAACGAATCTGCATACAATTGGAATCGAACTTTTATAGGTCAAGTTTTAGATTCCGAAACCGGTCTCATGCTATATCGTAACCGATATTATAGTCCAACTCTCGGAAGATTTATCAGCCGTGACCCGATTGGCTATCGGAGCGTAAACTCTCATGAGGATGTCGATTTTTATGATGACGAAGAACATGTTTTGCAAATTGAAAATGTGAATTTGTACGGTTACCTAAGAAACAATTCAACTACTTTACTTGATCCTTCGGGATTGCAGAAACAATGCAATGATTTTACAAACGCAACTTGTATTGCAGCATGTGGTGAAGTATTTGCAAAAAATAACAGTTTTCAAAAAATGTGCGAAATGGTTTGTAAAACAACAACATCAAAAACATGTAAGGGGCTGTTTGAGTACTGTTTACATCTACATCGGCACAGGCAGAAAAAAGCCGGTGAAGCATGTCAAGCGGTGCATCTCATGTTGTGTCCAAATGCCAATGGTGCGTTTTAATACCTTTGTTTATCCCTCAAGCTGTAAATGGATTAGTATAGGCAATTATAGTTTATGTGTTTTTCATGTCACCATACAATTTATAGTGGGAGTTGATAGATGCGCAATAATCTGTACATTGCTGCAAAAATAGAAGCGGCTGAACACGGCGGCTGGATCGAGTGGATATCAAAATATGGTTTGGGGGTAAGTTTCAAATATGTAAGGATCGATAATTTTGTTACAAAACTAAAAGTCATTCCACGTTTTTGTTGCTACCTTGATATTTCTTCTATGAATTTTCGGTCACTTCATTTGCAGTATTTTAGATGTTTTAGAAGGCTGGAGTCTATTGCATTGAGTAAACTGTTATTTCCTAAACAACATATTGAAATTTTATCTCAATCAGCCTCACTGAATGAGATTTATTATCAACAAAAAACTATTCACCAAATAGGGGCAAAAGATAATATCAATAGTTTTGCGAGAAAACACTCTTTGTGTGATTCGCAAACAAAGAGTTTGGCATATAAAAATATTTTTTTGCAGGAGTATTGCGATGGCTCGATTTACTTTAGATTGAATTCATTGAGATATGATATAGAATGTTATCGTGTGTTTTTTCCCTTTATTCGGTATCTTGATTTGTCAAATACAAACGTAAGTATTGGCGTGTTAAATTATGTCAAAGAAATGCCACTTTTGGATAAAATTTTTTTGCCTTTGAGTCTCCTTGAAAAAACACAACTATCAATGTTCACGATTATTCCGACGTTATTAGGTATTTCATGCTGTACTTGTGAGCTTGCCCAGAACCATTCCACCAACTTGAAACTGAAAGACACCGAAGCTAAAATAGACTCCAATGAGTGAAAACTGGCCGGAATTGGAGTCGCTTCGAGCCGGTGCGCTAGCACCGGAATGGACGACGTACATCTGGGGCCAGCGTTATATCGACGATTTAGTGTTACGCGAAGTGGGCGAGGAAAAATTGTACAGCATTGCCGATCCAAACTGGAACGTAGTTGCAATTTGTGACGAAAACGGCTCCGTTGCAGAGCGTTACAATTACGATGCGTTCGGCAAACGCAGTGTTTTCGACGCTGCATTTTCTGCCCGTCCCACTTCGGAGTATAATTGGAACCGAGCGTTTACCGGCCAAGTTTTAGATTCCGAAACGGGCCTCATGCTTTATTGCAACAGATATTACTCGCCGGAACTGGGACGATTCGTCCAACGCGACCCGATTGGCTATGAAGCCGAAGATGAGAATCTGTATCGGTATGTTCTCAATAATCCTCAAATCTATGTTGACCCATTCGGAGAAGATATACTGGATGACTTGATTAATTACCTGGAAGCACAAAAAGGCTGCCATGATATAACGCACACATATTCAAATCTTGAATTTTCGCGTGTATCGGTATCAGGTGGTAACTTCAACCAGCGATACACCTTAAAAAGGAATCTGACAGCCGAGCACAGGCTGAAAATTATCACTGCGTACACTCCTCCCAAATCAGATTCGAGTGGCTGCCCCACTGGTTATGAATGTCAAAGCAAGGTGCAAGAATCTGGTTCCAATGTGAAAGAAGTGATTATACTTGACGACGATATGTTATGGGGAGATGGCAGAACAATTCTGCATGTGACTGTATATTATAAAGGAAAACATTCTTGGAACGGATGGAAAGGATCGTGCAAAAAATGCCCGTCAAAATCTTGATGAGAGTATGAATCCGCAATCTCGATATTTTGGATGTTGGCTGAAAGTTGCACTATTCTTATATGCGCAAAAACCTCCGGTTTTCACATTACACATTAAGGAGCCGTAACTAAATATGTTTGACAAAGAGCCGAGAGATGCAGGCGATTTATTGTGCAAAATACGCCGAAATTCCCGGACGGAGTACACGCAAAATTTGTACCATTGTCCATGTTACATTGTTACAGCTTCTAACATATTACCACATCATTACTTTTATGAAAACGCAAGTAAATTTCGTTGGTGAGTGGAGAATTGCTAAAATCTTGCGGCAGGTATGTGGTGTATTTGTTTTGTTTTCTTCATTGGTTGGATTGAAAAATCCCTGTCTCGCTGAAGATGCCTACAAAAACACCTCTCAACCCCCTACTTCTGTTATAGTTAGCGATTCAAGTGGCAAGAGTCTAATCGATTACGATATTGCCGTAGGAACTCAATACAATTTCAGTGATAATCTCATAGAAACGAAAATTCGCACTCATGAAACGTCAATAAATCTTGCGGAAATACTGAAAAAACCGAACATTCAAAAGGCTTCTTATTATCCCATGCTCGCCATTACAAGCAATTGGATAGATACTCGTTTGGCTCTGTGGATTATAAAGGAAGGATTTGAACCATGCGGGATTCCATTGCCAATTTTTTTCTCAACAAAAAAATCTTTAGTCACCTTAGAAAGAAAAAAGATATTTACTATCTCTTTAGAAAGCATCACAAAAAAATTCAGTAATGTTCAAGAGGGATTATTATTATGTTGGAATATTGATTCCAAAGCAGGCTACCAGTTTTGCCAATGGGAGCAAGACCTCAGCAACATTTCTATTGACATAATCTGCAAACAACGGTATGGAGTTGTTATTGCGTTTATTTCAAAGGAGAGTACCGTCATCTTACGAAGTGTCTTTTTTGTTAATAAAAATGGCGATGTCGAGTTTTGTCAAGATACAAAATGCTACAATATACAGCTCAAAAGCATCGACTTGACGAATCCCAGCGTTATTAAAATATGTAAAATCAATCGCGCTGATAACAAGTTGGTTTTTCCACCTAATAAATTAAATGAATTAGATGGCCGGATCGACATTGGAATGATTGACGCGCAGATCAAATATAGCATGAAACAAAAGAATTGTGCCCCTCTGGATATTCTGTATTTTTGCGATCCCACAGGCGCATACTACATATTATTTTTAAATAATGACGATAGTACATCTGCGATTTATCCCGTCACAGATTAAATTTTGGAAAACACTGTCCCTGTCCCGATACTTTGACGAAGCCTTCGGAATTCGCTGCGTTTCGAGCCGGTGCGTGAGCACCGGCATTTGTTCGGCGGCTACCATTCGTAAACGCCTAGCGGCGTTGAGGATTGGAATTTTTTGTAACGGGAGCGTACACTAATTATTAAAATGCTCTAGTGCCTTGTAAACATTAACGATTGGGATTGACCTGTTTTGGCAAGTTGTGGTATAATATCCGTTTTCAACACACGGAGGTTTACCATGAAAAA
>JBOFQC010000165.1:0-1930 GCA_051660725.1 Thermoguttaceae bacterium | reverse complement strand
AAAACAATCCGAAGTTCGACGACGAAAATGTTGATCTGTCGATACTCTCCGCCTGCGCTAGGTATCATTCACTGCCCGGAATTGATTGCCTTGCAGATTTTGTCAAAAAGGGACACAAAAGTGACTGCTACAAATGGGGACTAATGCTGGACTTTGAGCCGGAAGAAATATGGATTCCCAAGAGAATTGTAACAATCGTCGGAAATGTCATCCCGTCTGACAAACTAGGAAACGCCTATTTGCAAATGGTAAATCAACTGATGATAAACGAACCGGACTTCTTGACAACACACCCATTTGATTGCGAAAAAGGAACGGAATTCTTAGCACAATTGTTACAGAAAGCAGACGAGTATGGTCAAGAAATTATTGATTTTAGTATCGATGCGGTTGTTGCTATCCTATTTTTGCGTTCGGAATCACGCGAGAAACTATTTCCCATTGCATTGTCGCACCCAAACGGACACACACGAGTTGAAGCTGCGTGGGTGGGAGTTAAAATCGGAGATAAGCGAGGTGAAACATTGCTGATTGAAATGGCGGCAAATTACAGGTACGCATCCCGTGCGCTCCATTATATGAGTGAATTAGGAATAGAAGATAAGATACCCGACAGTTCTAAAACGCCTGAGTTTCAAGCTCTCGCCGAAATGGCACAGTGGTTGGAACATCCCAGCGAAATGGCAAAATCCCCAACGGAACTGACTATCATTGATTCGCGGACGTTGTTTTGGCCTCCTAAAAAGAAAGAACTCAATTTATTCATTGTACGCTATCTTTATGAAGGAGAAAACGTAGATGGCACAGATGAGATAGGTGTCGGATTGGTAGGTTCCATGACTTTTTGTCTATTTGATAAAAGCATGAACGATAAAACACCCGAGGAAATTTACGCCATTCATTGTGATTTTGAAATGCAACAGAACGACCCAAGTCATCCTGAAATAGGAATGAAATTACTCAGAGAATCGAACCCAAACTTTAACACATCTTAAACGCCACACTAACAATACACCAATGCGAAACTTAAAGACACTTGAAAAAGAAGATTTATGGCAGGCTGCGATTGAGTTGATTTGTAGTGAATGGAGAGAATATGCCAAAGTATCCTCTCCCGTAGAGACGGAACATTTTTTCTACCTACTGCCACTTCCATGTCAACATTTTGCCGCAATTAACGCCATTCATTCAGAAGTAAATAATGGGGGATTTAATCAGTATTTTTTCAATCAGTGGGCAGCCAACATGCCTGTAAGTGCGGCGGACTCTTTGGCGGCGGTTGGGGCGATTGAACTTTCAAAAATTGCGAGCCAAGCAGTACGCATGTATGAGGATGCGTATATGGGTGTGGCGGAAAGATTGGAAAACCATCGGGATTGGACAATGGAGAATTTTATGGCTCTTTATAAGGATGATCCATTTCGTCCATTAGATGACGAATATTACGGGTTATCTGAAATTGAAGATTTAGAGGGGCTTGTTGATGCGTATATTCGCGCAAACATAGAATGTTTTGAGACGCTCCATATTGAGAAATTAATATAATCCCGATTCACATTCTCAAATGGGAAAGGTTATGACAATGCTTTCTCAACCGGTTTTGACACGAGAGCCTGAAATTGCGAAGATTGACGAGATGCGATGTGTTGCGTGTTTTGCATGTGGAAAAGCATGTCGGAGGTAACATGGAAAAGCAGACCAAAAAGCATATCAAAAACGATGTTAAAAAGTTAAACCAAACAAAATATGTAAAAAGACAGTTTGCAAGTTCACCAACTTAGTTACGCAAATCGATGATCCACGAGTCCGACACTGCGATTATCCCTTGCACGAAATTTTTTCATTGTCATCTCCTGAATGCCGACGGTGTTCAGGGACGAATTCCGTTGCCAAACAAAACCCGCCAACTTACGTTGGCGGCTCGCCTAAC
>JBOFQC010000164.1:0-3361 GCA_051660725.1 Thermoguttaceae bacterium | reverse complement strand
GCTTCTTCGTCGAAATGCCGTTTTACAAGTTCCATTTTTACTTTTCTATGTTAATTTTGTCAGAATATTCAGTGAAAAATAATGGGTAATTCACTATAATTATCATTATACATTCGTAATAAAGGTCGTAAACCATAACCAGCTGCTTTGCCGCAACTGTCAAATTTGCTCAATTTCACGTGATTGTTGACAAACTGTGTATCAAAACGCTGCATTTTTTTGAGGAGGGAATATTGTCTACTTTGTGTGTGATATATCTTCGTAAAATAATAATAAAAAATATTATAAATAATATCTTATAAACTAAACGTAACTTTCTTATGAGTGCGGCAACAAATTATAAAGAGGTGAATCTCTGTAACAGTTGTCTGTACTTCGTCATGAGTTGCTAAATAAAATAACAATAAACGAAGTAGGGATTCGGCTCGCATGATGCAAAATTCTTTTTCTTACTCCAGCATGTGTGTTGTTATCGTAGATTAATTCGCAAATTTTTTTCTTTGGCATGGAGTTTGCATGATTAGTTTTGTATCACTATTATACAATACGATTCGTTCGTTTACTGATGATTTCAAAAAATTTGACACTCTACTTTTCAAGACGAAGTTAATCGAAGTCGAAAAGTCGAGGAGCGCGTGAGCAAAAGTAAACAAACCTGCTCAAATTTTTCGTGTAAGTCAAGAAACTTTTCTAAATAGGATTTGAACAAAATGAAAAAAACCACTTTTCTCACGATGATTTTTGTATTTGTTGCGGCACTTTCTCAAATTGCTTATTCTGCTGATTCAGAGCAGATTAATTACAGAGAAACCAACCTTGATAATTCCACGTTAAAAATTAATGACACTGCCGGGCCGAATTCCCTGTACGGTTTGTTTAACAAATATTTCGGGCTTGATAAAAACAACGGCGGCTATGCGAACTCAAATGATCTTTACTTCAGCAGAGGTTACACTGGCGAAACCGGCACGTGGACGACTACTGGTAACGCAATGTTGTACGCCGGATTCAAAGGCGCAAATTTTTATCACACAATCTCGTTGGCAGACGCTGACGGAAACGTAATAAGTGACATTTTGTTTGACAACCGCGGATTTTCCAATGGAATTCTGACAGATATGGCTCCCGTTGAACTGAATACTACCGATTCGTTTCAGTGGAAAATGGATGTGTATTACGGCGAAAATGGAGAAAAGCCGGCATACTCGCTTTTCTCTGATTCCGATATGAACGGCGGCGGTTTAATTAACATGATTGTTTTAGACGTTACCGACCTGATGCAGGAAAAATACATAGACCAAAAAATTGAATCTGCATATATGTTCGGTTGGGAAGATAAAAGATATTCAGATTATGTATACAATGATTTCGACTATCAGGATTTCTCATACATTTTAGTTAATGTCGCCCCAGAAAGTTCGATAACCGACGTGACATCAACACCTGAACCGGCAACATTGACAATTTTTGGTATTGCCGGATTGGCTGGTGCTTTTGTATACCGACGTAAAATAAAATAATTAGTTCTCCTGAGATGCTGTTACTTTGAACAGCGGTAACCTACCATTTAAGTTCGGCGGCTTATTTGGTAGGTGTTTTTATTTAGACGTTAGACGTTAGATTTTAGACGTTAGATAATTTCGAATCACCTGTTCACCTGTTCACCTGTTCACCTAACTCCTAACTCCTAAATAACCGTTAGTGGTTATCATTTTCTTAATCTTTACGGGGTGTCAATTACATGCACTGACACCCCGGTTTCGGTCTTTCACCGGCACCAATTGATTGGCAGATTACTCAGTGATTTCCAACTTGAACTCATTGGAATTCCCCTTGAGTTCCGGGGCGTACATCGCTTCGATCTTCGCAGGCAGGGCACTGAACACGCCCGGCTGCTCGGCACGTAGCTGATACGAAACGCTGTGTTTGCCTCGTGCAAGTTTGTACACGAAGAAAGTCACGCGATTATCACGGAATTCAACGTAAGCACCAAGTGCGTTGCCGTTGTAACCACTTTGGAGTTCAACAGGTTCGCAACCGGCAGCTTTCATGTCTTCGATCATGATGCACTCGTAATCGTTTTTGCTTTCGACTGTGAGTTCGATTTCCACAAGGTCACCGCTCTTGACTTGCGACAGGTCGGCAATTGGAATCCGATCATATTTCTCGACTTTCATCTGAACCGCCTGACCGCGATTTGCGGCAACGGCTTGCGTGGCGTCATGGTTACGCTTAAGTTGGTAAAACTTACGGTTTACCTTGACGTCAAGGCCGGCTTGCGTTATCGGGTCTTCAAGTGTGAAGTTCTGCAAATACGCATTGAAATAAAGCGGCCCGGTCCCTTTTTTACGGAACTCGATTTTGTGTTCACCGGTTGTAACAGCTTCCCCTTCAAGGAGATACGTGTTGTCAATTGTGAACATGTTTTTCGCTGTGATTTCAACGGTTCGTTTCACTTCACCATCATACACGATTTCAAGCGTCATGTCTGGAGCCGTTTCACCGCTTATTCGCAGGTACTCGGCAAACGCCTCAACGCAAATTGCGGTGTCACGGGTCGAATTCCAATACGTCGCGTTTTTGCGGTTGTTCAGCAGGTATTTCACGAGCTGAGGAGCTACTTCGCTGTTCGGTTCAATGTTCATCAGCATCCGCAGAAAATACGCCTGGGTTTCATATTCGCTGCCGTACCAACTCCACCAGCACCAGTTATTGGTTGCTGCCAGATTCAGGTAAGCCGTTTGATTTTCGGTGTCAACAACAACGTATTGGCTGAGCATCCGCAAACATTCCTTTGCCCGATCACGGTCTTTGTCGTCGCCCCATTTCTGCAAACTGATACCAAACATCGAAACACTGTAAAGCGATAATTTGGTTCTGTCACGCCAGAGATAATCACGCATTTGCTTCATGTCGGCACTCATTTCGCCGGTATTATCGGTTTCCGAGAGTACCATCATAACAAACGCATCGGTGTCGTCGGCGTATAATTTCCAAGCGTCCCACGAAAGTTTGTTGCGTTGTTCTTCAGGAAGTTCGCCGTTTTTAAGCCGTTGTACTTGCTTGGTCTGATATTGGACGAGCCACTGTTCGCCACGAGCAATTACGTTCTGGTCAACAACGGCGTCACATTTCGTGGCGAGTCGCAAACCGTGTACAACCAAAGCGGTAATGTGAGCGGACGAACGTTCATGATAACCGCTGAACCAACCCCAACCTCCGTCAGAAAGCTGCATTTCGGTTAAGCGTTTGATACCATCTTCGACCATTTTCGTCACTTCGGTACGGCTGTAAACCGGATTCTTTTTCCGTGCCGGCCCGAAAGCGAATCGGTCGGTTCCCCACTGCGCGGCCCGTTCCG
>JBOFQC010000163.1:0-2186 GCA_051660725.1 Thermoguttaceae bacterium | reverse complement strand
TGTTGGCACCACTTGCGAAATCCGCGGGCGGATCCGAAAAGTGTGGTAAAGCAGTTTTTGCTGACACGAATGATCCTGATTACAAAAAAATTCTCGCCGTTTTTGCTCCGGTTCAAAAACAACTCCAGGAAACGCCAAGAATAGACATGCCCGGAGGAAAACCCGCGCCGGATGTTTGCAGATTGACGGACTGAAAAGGTAGGTGATAAGTGATAGAATATGTCGCAAAAAGGCGAAATTTCCTTCTAACTCCTAACTTCTAACTCCTAAATTCTAAATTCTAAATTCTATTGTGAACGGTTAGTAAAAGTTTATCCCCCCTCATCCAAATTATGGAGTCAAATACAAATGAGACGTAACCTTCCTTGGACTCTTTCTGTACCCGTATTATTCTTGCTGAGCGTATCATGTGCGGTGTCAATGATGACGTCACAAACCGTTGCTGCTGAAAAAGAACGGCTGGCGAGAAAAGACAGTTTTCTTGGCGTCCATTTCGATTTTCACGCTGGTCCGGACTGTACGGAAGTCGGCAAAAACACAACGCCGGAAATGATCGAAAAAATTATTCAGGAAATAAAGCCGGATTACATACAAATTGACTGCAAAGGACACCGCGGCATGTCGAGTTATCCGACGAAAGTCGGTTATCCCGCACCGGGAATCATTGGTGATCCGCTTAAAACATGGCGTGATGTCACCGCTAAAAATGGTGTCGCGCTGTACATGCACTACTCCGGTGTGTTGGATATGGAAGCCGTGATGAAGAATCCTGACTGGGCGGTTACCGGACCGGACGGAGTTATGTTCGACGCTTCCGATCACATGAAAGGGGCGACTTCCGTTTTCGGGCCGTATGTGGATAAATTGTTGATACCGCAGCTTAACGAACTTGCCGGCGATTATAAAGTAGATGGCGTGTGGATTGACGGAGAGTGTTGGGGAACAACAACGGATTACGGCGACAAAGCGGTTGAGCTGTTCAAAAAACTAACTGGTGCCAAAGAAGTGCCGAAAGGTCCGAATGATCCGCTTTGGCGTGAATGGCTCGATTTTCATCGTGAAGCGTTTCGCAATTACATGAAGCATTACATTGCGGAGGTGAAGAAAGAGAATCCGCAGTTCCAGATTTGCGGAAACTGGGCGTTTACCGATTTGATGCCGGAAAAAGTTACTATTCCGGTTGATTTTCTTTCCGGCGATTATTCTCCGCAAGACAGCGTGAATTCCGCTCGGCTTTCGGCCCGCTATTTGGATTCGCAAGGTGGTGCGTGGGACCTGATGGCTTGGACTTTTACAACTGTTTCTGACGAAAAGGGACGCAATTTCAAAACCGCTGACCAACTTAAACGGGAAGCAGCAATTGTACTTGCTCAAGGGGGCGGTTTCCAAGCGTATATTACGCAGAATCGGGACGGGTCGGTTAATTTGGAAAAAATCCCGCCAATGGCTGAAACGGCGAAGTTTTGCCGTGAGCGACAAAAATTTACGCATAAGTCAGAAACAGTGCCGCAAATTGCGGTTCTGTTTTCAACGGATGCGCTTTATAAAAAGACGAATCGTGTTTTCGCTCCCGTTTGGGACACAAGTTTGAGTGGTGTCAAAGGAACATTAAATGCACTTCTTAACTCACAATACTCAGTGGATTTGTTAAGTGAGTGTCACCTCACTGGCCGAATGAAAGATTATCCGCTTATTGTGGTGCCGGAATGGGAATATATTTCGCCCGATTTCGTCAAGGAATTGTGCGAATATGTAACTCAAGGCGGAAGTCTGCTCGTGATTGGTGAACGAACAGGGGAACTTTTCGCTTCTGATATCACAAATGGAAAAAAGAACGGCTCTGTTATTGAACTTGGCAAAGGCAAAATTGCTCTTGCTCCCGATTATCTCGGCACTTCTTATGCTGGCACAAAGAGTAAAGAAACAAGGGAACATCTGCAAAAAATTGTGCAAGTGCTTTTTCCCGCTCCACTTGCGGAAGTCACCGGTTCGGAGTTCGTTGACGTTTCGTTAAGAAAACTTGACGGGAAATTACTGGTGAACCTTGTGAACACTTCCGGTCCACACGACGACAACGGACACCCGATAATTGACGCAATTGAACCGATTGGAAAATTATCGGTTTCGATTCGTTGCGATAAAAAACCGACGAAAATCATACGAGAACCGGCAGGAACGCCTTGCGA
>JBOFQC010000162.1:0-3896 GCA_051660725.1 Thermoguttaceae bacterium | reverse complement strand
CAGCTCGGAATCACCGAAGTACGTTTCAAATCAACTGATAAGCGGGAGCCAATTGACGTTTCGTCTCCGTCTTTGGAACGCGACCCGAACAAATGCGTGCTTTGCGGCGACTGTGTCCGCGTTTGCACGGAAATTCAAGGTATCGGTGCAATTGACTTCGCACACCGTGGAGCTTCCGCAAAAGTCATGCCGGCCTTCAACGAAAGTCTGGGTCATGTCGAATGTGTAAATTGCGGACAATGCGCAGCCGTTTGTCCAACCGGCGCCCTTGTTCAGAAACGAAACAGCAACGAAGTCTGGAAAGCACTTTACGACCCGACCAAAACGGTAGTCGTCCAAATTGCACCGGCTGTCCGCGTTGCCGTTGGCGAATACCTCGGAGCCAAACCGGGTGAAAACTACGCCGGAAAATTGGTTGCCGCCCTGAAGTTCATGGGATTCGACCAAGTTTACGACACCAGCTTCGCTGCGGATATGACCATTTTCGAGGAAGCAACCGAGTTCATTCACAGGTATACGACTGAAGGAAGCGTGTTGCCAATGTTCACGAGCTGCTGCCCTGCTTGGGTCAAATACGCCGAAATTTATTACCCGGAACTTATTCCGAACCTTTCGAGCTGCCGTTCACCACAAGCGATGTTCGGTTCGGTTATGAAAAAAGTGCTTCCCGAACAGCTCGGCGTGAAAAGAGAAGACCTCGTTGTCGTGTCAATCATGCCGTGTACAGCGAAGAAATTCGAATCGCAACTCAACAAGTTCGTAACCGACGGAATCCGTGACGTTGACATTGTTATCACGACAACTGAAATTCAACGTATGATCAGCTCGCTCGGAATTAGAATGGACGAACTCGAGCCGGAAGCGTTCGACATGCCAATGGGCTTCGCAACCGGTGCCGGTGTTATCTTCGGTACTTCAGGTGGTGTAATGGAAGCCGCGTTGCGATTTGCCGCTGAAAAAATTGAAGGAAAACCGCTCGCAAATGTCGACTTCAAATCCGTTCGCGGAATGGACGTACATAAAGAGGCCGAACTTGATATTGCTGGCAAGCATATCCGCGTTGCCGTTGTACACGGTTTGGCAAACGCCAAAACTTTGATTAACGACATCAAGTCGGGCAAAGAAAAATACGATTTCATCGAAGTCATGGCATGTCCCGGCGGATGTATTTCTGGTGGTGGACAGCCGATTGGCCCGAACGGTATCAATGATAAAATTCGTATTCAGCGTCAGAAAGGTCTCTACGATTCGGACAAGCAGCACCAGGTTCAGAAGTCGCAAGACAACTACCTTGTTGCTCAGTGTTACGAAAAGCATCTCGGCGGCTGCCCCGGTTCGCACGAAGCGCATCACAGACTTCACACTGCTTACCAGAACAGGAGCCAGATTTTCGACGCGAAGATTCCGGTCATACGTGGTACAGCCAAGAATTTGTTGCCGATAACGGTCACGATTTGTGCAAAGCAGGACAATTGTCCGGGCCAGCTTCTGCTCGGCATGATAAGCGATTACGTCAAAGCTCAAGGTTACGAAGACCGCGTTGAACTCGATGCTGCTTTCTCGTCCAGACCTGAAAGTGACGGAACCATTTGCGTTACCGTTGGCGACCAGATCGTTGAACGGGCAAAGTTCACAAACGCTGTAAACACAATTGAACAGATTGAAAACCAAGTTGCGTTTGAATCGATTAAAAAAGGAATTGAAAGCGGTATCGCGTCGCTTCAATAACGGATACCAGAGAACAATTTTACTTTTCTTATAAAAGTTTCTTTGTTAGCCTCGGAGCCGAAGCTCCGGGGTTGTTTAGCCTAGATTGATTAACAATTATCAAAAGGGGACAGATAATGGCAATTAACAAAAAAATTGAAGCAGCAATTAATGCTCAGATAAACGCGGAATTTTACTCGGCGTATCTATATCTTTCAATGTCGAGCCAAGCTCAGGAGCTGAAATTGCCCGGGGTTGCGAATTGGTTCAACATTCAGTATCAGGAAGAGCTGGCCCACGCAATGGGGTTCATTAATTTCCTGATCAAGCGTGACGGTCGAGTCATTCTTACCGCAATTGATGCTCCGCAAACTGAATGGCCTGACGCAGTCGCAATGTTCAAGCACACATGCAAGCACGAAGCAGAGGTTACGGCCCTGATAAACAATTTGTGCGCTCTTGCCGTTGAAGAAAGAGATTTTGCCACTTCGCAGATTCTTAATTGGTACGTAAAAGAACAAGTCGAAGAAGAAGCCACTTCGTCAACGGTACTCGGCGAACTCGAGGCAGCCCAGAACACTCCGAGCGCATTGCTCATGCTTGACCGTGAGCTCGGCACCAGAACTTTTGTTCAGCCAATCATTGGTTAGTACAGATTACTCAGCCAAATTTAAATTTGTCGAATATGTTTAGCCGCTGATCCTGGATCAGCGTTGCACTCCCCGGACTCCTGCTCCGGGGGATAACATGACCGAAAAAACTTATACGTAAAATTTAGCTGGTGTTCAGTAGTGTTACGGTTACCAATTATTTACGGTTTATTCTGCCGGCAGCGTTAAGCGATTTGTTCTCGAAAATAACATCTTCAATTTCGAGATCAAATTGTTCGTTGTAGTTGAATTCAAGCAAAGCAGTGAATGTCGGAAAGCCGTCTTCTTCTGTTTTTTCAATTAGCGTCCCTGACTTTTCCATACCGTCAGCCAAAAGATCACGGACTCTTTTAGTTGAAAAGGAGACGAGGCCGAGCTTGGCGTTTTTGAATCGCACTTTAATTACGTTTGGTTCTGGAAACGATGCGTCAAGTGTCAAATGGAGCACACCGGAAACGCTCCCTGTTTCAAGAGTGCAGGCAAACTGAATGTCGTCGTTTTCAATTGAAACTCTTGGGTTTTTAACTTCCGGCGGAAGTAATTTTCCGTTGTTTTTCAGCCCTTCGGCAAAAAATCCGTTTATTTCGTCTTCCGTGTAGTTGACTTCCCAGTTCGGTTTATACGGTGTCACTTTTTCGAAGGTTTTGTTCGTTTTCGTAACACTGCTTCGAAAATTTTGCAGATTAACATCTTTTTTGATCTGCAATTGCGTTTTGTAAAATGTCGGTTTAACATTTGCCGCTAAATAGAGCGAATATATCACGACAAGAGTAAGAACCACAATTGCCGCAAAAATAACTAGTATAATTGCTACAATTCGTTTCCAAACCGGTTCGATTCGACTTATATATTTGAACATGCGAACTTTTTGCCGTATTGGTTTACTATTCGGGTTAATAAGTTAAAATAATATTGTCTACATGTGGTATGCCGTCCCCCGGTATGATTGTAATCTTTTAATCTATATCAAACAATGGCTGAGGATTATTACGCAACACTAGGTGTTTCGAAGACAGCTTCAAATGAAGATATTCAAAAAGCGTATCGAGCAAAGGCACGCAAGCTGCACCCGGACATGAATCCTGACGACCCGAATGCGAAGAAGAATTTTCAACAGCTTCAGGAAGCGTTCGAGGTACTGAATAATCCCGAGAAGCGTAAAATGTACGACCAATTTGGTTCTGCATATTTTACGCAAGGTGGTTCGCCGCAAGGCAATCCGTTCCAATGGTCAGGGGGCGGTTCGCCGTTCGGACAGCATTGGAACGGACGAGGTGGAGCACAGCAAGGCGGTGCTGAACAAGCGAATTTCAATATTGACGACATTTTGCGCATGTTTGGTGGCGGCGGTGCAGGAGCAGCAGGTGCAGAACGTGGCGGTTTCGGCGACGCAGACGGTATGGGATCGCATCCTTTCTCGCAGTTCTTCAACATGGGAGGCGGCGCAGAAGGAGGAGGTGGAACCGGTACCGGACGAAGACGGCGTGCTTCGCAGGCGGCGGAAAAAGTAAAAGGAACCGACATTACACATACAATCAC
>JBOFQC010000161.1:0-2657 GCA_051660725.1 Thermoguttaceae bacterium | reverse complement strand
TTTGTGGAGCATTGTCAGGTCTAATGGAAATTCTTTTTGCTTAAGCCGTTCCAGTAATTTCGCGCTGGTTATCTGTGACTTTTTCAGAATTTGTTCGATTGCTTTATTCAATTCCTCTGCGATATCATTGATATTCTGTAAAACAGGTCCTGAAACCGTAGGTATCACGTCTTTGTTGGGCGAGGCTTCTGCTGTGAGTTCATTTGGTAATTCCAACAGAGGTTGCGGTAATCCGTTCTTAATAAAACTGTTTAAATCTTTTTCAGTTGCTGTACGATTACCAATTGTGATATCACCTTCCAGAATTTTATTTCGGAGCGAGTAAAGTGCGAACCAACGAGCAACCTGTTCAGCTGAAAGAATACATACTTCGCCACCTTTTTCATTGAATTCCAAGAGTAGCTTGTTCGCGGCTTTCCACGTAGCTGGAAACATCAGGCAACGATGATCTAAAATCTGGCTCCTTTGGTCTGTAATAAAGAAACAGACACAATGTTTTTGTTTGCTGGCACCGGCAGTTTTTTTACCTTTTGTCTGATTCTCATTGAGCAAAACCAATCCACGTTTCAATGCGGCACCAACAGAAGCGGCATTTCGCGTTGTAGTAATCATGAAGGCGCAAGGAATCCCTTTAGTGTTATTTTTCCAGACCCCATACGTTGTGATATATTTCGGATCGGGTGAGTCAAGATACTTAAACCCACGAGAGTCCAAAAACAATTTCATTGCGGCATCCAATTTATCTTTGTCCGGCAACAAGGTGCTAAACTCCGTTTCAATAAGACGACGTTCTTGTTCGTAAGAAGAAACCATTTCCTGTAGTTTCTCTTCCGGCAAAAGCAGTTTATCTTCCGATACATTAGTTATTATTCTGTTTGCTTCCTTGATTACAATTCGTGGTGTGTCACCAGGGGTGATTTTAACGCGGTCCAATAACCATTTACTGAGTGGTTTCGCTTTTTCAGCTCCAAATTGAGATACAATTCGTGTGTTAATAATCTGTTTTGCTTCTTCAACGGTACATCCTGGAAGCCTGAACTCGTTCATTTCGACTCGATCACGTACAGCAGGAGCAATTGTATTAACAAACTTATTGCGCCAATTGGCAAGTTGAACGAAAGAAACCGGCAACATTGCTGAAACAGAGTTTACAAGTATATGTATCATGTCACCAAACGCATCTATTCTTTCGGGTTCCCGCAAGGAATCAAGTTGGTCGAAACAGACAACAAGTGAACGATGCGTATATTGCAATAATCTACCAAGAGAAACGAGATATCGTCGGCACTCGTCTTCAATAGCGGCAGTGTCTTCGACTCCGGTTTTAGCACTACTTCGAGGCGTCACACCAAGAATAGCATAACTTTCCTTGTCCAATGTATTGCCTCGTAACCAAGACGTTGCAATTTCACGCACATTGGGGTCTGGACTACTGTAATGGAACAGTACTTGCAAGAACTTCTGGTCGACTGACGGCTCGTGAATTCGGAACCATTGTAAAAGGCATTGCTGCAGTTGCACGTCGTTACCAGAGTTTGCGCCAAACATTTTAATTGCGGATAAACGATCTGATTCCATTTCTTCCAACCATTGGCGATTCCCTTTTCTGTCTGGCCCGCTTAACTGCTTAGGGTGTTTTTGGAAGTGTTCTGTAACTCGTTCGTAAAGCAAGTCGGCTAAAAGATAATGCAGCTGTGTGTATTGGCTCGTGAATTCGATCTTTTTATCAAGGTCTTCCACGATTTCCAAAAGGAGTCGCCGCATAGGTTCCTTGGGGTTTATTATATCTTTGACGGAAACAAACGACGCCCTCAAATCATGTTTAGCCAATTCACTTTTCAGTCGTTGTATCAAATGCGTTTTGCCCATGCCGGCATCACCAAACACGGCTGCCGAAATTGGTGTTTCCGGTGAATGATTTTTTTCTCTAATCAAAGCAAGCAACCCGTTTAATGCCACTTTGTTGAGCGAATCAACTGATGGCGTCTGCTGGCTCCAGGGATTACTGGCTGCGTTGGTAATGAACGGATTATTTTGTTGTAGTATTTCTTGAGCGTTCATTCGTTACCTCCACGAAATGTTAAGATAGAGTGCATTGTTTTCAGCGGTGAAAGATTCATCCACATCTTGTGGTGTCATTCCGTACATGTCCCCGGGATGTAACTGTATCACCCAAGCGTCTCGCAGTTCTTTTAACACGGCGTCAAACTGCTCTTTTGGCCAATTAAGGTCGCGTCGCATGTCGCAAATTCTTGCAAAATATCCCCCTTTTTGTTGCCGGTCATAAGCTGCTCGAAATTGTTCTTTTAACCCGGCAGAAACAGGTTGTGTAGCGGTTCGTGTTCCCGTAACTGAATGCCGCATCAAATGTATTGTGTACGTTTTGAATGTACTGCCGAATTCGAACCAGATTTTTCCTGCTTTCGACAATTCGTTCACTGCCGCAGCTTTTTCTGACGCCGAAAGACCAAGTATGTCAATGTCTTTCACCGTAACCGCTTTCTTGCTGTTTATCAGGTTTTCCAATGCTTCGCGTGGCGGTAACTTTTTCTTTAGCACCGCTTCCGCTGTCTTTCCGGTCGTTATCCAATGTGCAGGGTCGAGTTTCTCCTTGCAGAATTTTATAAGCAGAGCCTCTTTTGCGCCGGTTGTTCCTT
>JBOFQC010000160.1:0-1851 GCA_051660725.1 Thermoguttaceae bacterium | reverse complement strand
GGTTCCGTGATCGTGACAGTCGCCGCCAGATTTTCCGCCTGCAACAATCCAGGGAACGAGTCCGTATCCTAACTTGAGTAAATACGTGTTAATTGCGAATTTAACACTCTCGGCAGTAAGCGTTTCACCGTCTACTTTCAAAGTGCCGTCTGCTGCAACATCAGCGTTCGCAACCATTTCGCACGCTAAACGCACGGCTGATTCCGTTGTTTTTTGTGCTTCACGTATCCAGTTGATCTCCTGTTCGTCTTTTTGGCGCCGACCTGTGACACCAAGATCGAAATCACATTCAACCGTAATACCACTTTGCTTTATCACCTCAACGAAAATCAACGGCAAGGTTCGGTCTGCCACCACTTTTGACACCCCGCGTTGTCGCAAACATTCCGCAGTTGCTTGGGCTGTTGCAGTTTCCCGGTCACCTGAAAGTCCGCTTGTCGGCTTAAAATCAGCCGGACATGCAACGCGATCAGCTCTTGCCGCTTGACGAGCCCGTTCCATTTCAATGTCACGAAGAATCAAAAGCCGCTCACTTTTGGCACCTTGATTACCTTGTGAATTCGGGAAAATAATCAGCGCAGCCGGATCACCGACAAGAAACCGTATTTGCCAATACAGCGTCGCGTTTAGTTCAGGAATACCGGCAATAAGAATCGGAGTAGACATGTTTGAGGACCTGCCGTCCAGGCGGTACGCTTCGCGTGAAGTGCTCCGCCTCCCGCTGGTCGGCTGTTATAAAAGGTGAATAGCGGCAAAAAACCCGGAAGTTTCGTGAGTACACTACACTCCCGGCTCGTGTATCCTACTAAAGCCTTACAATGAAAGTACATATTCGACCAAGTCGTCAATTTCTTCTGGTGTCAGGGTGTCAATGTCACCGTTGACGTCGCCGTGCTTTCCAACCGAAAACACGTCTTTCATGTCGACGAATCGTCCGTCATGCATGTAAGGAGCTGTCCGCCAGACTTCGATAAGGCTGGGGGTGTCAAAACTGGATTTCCGGTCAAATGACGCCTTGGAATTTACGTCGTGCAATTTTTTGTCTGTGTACAAAGGTTCCGGGTGACATTCAACACAATTCAGGCGGGAACTTTCGA
Source organism: Thermoguttaceae bacterium (assembly GCA_051660725.1). Taxonomy (GTDB): domain Bacteria; phylum Planctomycetota; class Planctomycetia; order Pirellulales; family Thermoguttaceae; genus JAVBSX01. The sequence goes on along the minus strand of JBOFQC010000160.1, from coordinate 754 downwards.
ATAGTTCTTTCCCTTTTTTGGCGGCGTCACTCAGTTCACCGTTGACCAAGAGTGGGCTTTCCAGCGGTTGCATTGCGTGTAAAAAAGCATCAATGTCGTTGCAAATTTGTTCGTTTGGCACCGCAAATAAAATGTATCTGAATCCGGTGCGAATTGCAATTGCAGAAGTTTTTCGGACTCCTTCCCACATTGCAGGTGGTGCCAAGTGTGCCTGCAACATTGTTTTGGCGTTCTTCGGATTTCCAAGTCCGTCATTTAACAGGTCCCAGTTCAGGGCGTCAACGCGTGCTTCCGGGTGACAGCTTGCGCAACTCTGCCAGAATTGGAAACATAATGTGGCATCATTCCAGTACATTTCCCCTTTTCTTTCCGCTGTCATTTCGTTATCAGCAGGTGAAAGCTCAATTGTCGAAATCTTCGGAATGGCTGTTGGCTCGATTTTTTCAATTGAATCGCTGAAATACATTCCGACGTAAACCTTTCCGTCAGCAACGGCAAGGCCGCGTGGTCCTTTTCCGCTAAGTTTGATGCGTTTTTTCAAACCGACCAGAAATGCCAAATCGTTTGGTACATCTGCGGCAGTCGCAGTTGAATAAGTGCCGCGGTCATTATACGTGCCGGCCTCTTTCGCTTCTTGTGAATTCTTGGGGAGCGTCAGAAGTTTTTTGAGCATTCCCTCAACGTCAACGACGCAAAGTTCGTGTGTGCCGGAAACGGTAACGTAAATCTGCTTGCCGTCCGTGGAAGTTGTTAT
>JBOFQC010000159.1:0-2239 GCA_051660725.1 Thermoguttaceae bacterium | reverse complement strand
CGCGTCAAAAACTCCTCGGAAAGATTCAAAGGGGTCCCGGCATTTACCGATTACCGCGAAATGTTCGACAAAATGGGTGACAAAATAGACGCCTGTACAATCAGCACGCCGGACCACACTCACGCCTGCATAACACTCGAAGCTATGCGGCGTAAGAAACATTGCTACACCCAAAAGCCACTCACACGCACAATTTACGAAGCCAGACTACTCGGAAACGTTGCGAAAGAAATGGGCGTTTGCACCCAAATGGGTAACCAAGGGAGCAGCGAACCGAGCCTGCGAAAAGCGGCTGCCCAACTCCGAGCCGGCGCTCTTGGCGATGTGCAGGAAGTGCATATCTGGACAGACCGACCAATTTGGCCGCAGGGACTTAATCCGAAGCCGACTTCTTCGCTTACCGACTTTGCCGAAAAGACACGAAAAGAACATTCACCGGAAGAAACGGAAGCGCTCGTTAAACAAATGGCCGAGGGTATTAAAAAAGACTTGGCAAATAACATCGACTGGGAATCGTGGATTGGTCCCGCAAAGTTCAGAGAATACTTTCCCGGCTCGTACCACTCGTTTGTGTGGCGTGGCTGGTGGGATTTCGGAACCGGTGCGCTCGGCGACATTGCGTGTCACTCCGTGAATATGCCAATGAAGGGGCTCGGACTCGGTGCTCCGAGTCGTGTCCAAGCCACCACGAGCGGACATGATTTCGACATTTTCCCGTCTTGGTCGGTTATAGAATATGAATATCCGGCAAATGATTGGCGGCCCGCCCTTAAATTCGTCTGGTATGACGGCGGTAAAATGCCGGGAGACGACATCCTTGCCAAATGTGATATCAACGGACGTCCAACCGGCGGTTCTTTGATAATCGGAAGTAAAGGCGTAATGAATGGGACAAGCCTGATCGGCTGTGAACCAATTAAAAACGTCGAAGTACAGTACGCGCCGGAACATTCGGAACATAACGACACCGATTCACGGAATATGTACGAATTTTGCGTTGCAATCCAAGAAGGGAAACCGGAGCGTTGTTTTTCCAACTTCCCGAACCAAGCCGGTCCACTCACCGAAGCGATGCTGCTCGGCAACCTGGCCGTTTGGACCGCGTTTTTACCGGAACGGCAGGGCGAACCGATACACTGGGATGCCGAAAAAATGGCCGTCACCAATCTTGACTCGATTCGAACGCCCGGCACTGCCGACCTTATCAAACCCGCTTACCGTAAAGGTTTTCGATTGGATTAGACGTAGAGGAGACGTTAGAGTTTAGACGTTAGACGTCAGAATTGCCGGTCTTTGACCGGCTGGGAAAACCGCAGTTTCTTCCTGCTGAAATCTAACGTCTAACGTCTGAAGTCTAACTCTAACACACTTGTGGGGCAAAACGCAAAAAACCATTATTAACACATATACCTCGACACTACATGACCCCAAACGACACTAACAAAATTTACGACGAAACAGGAAAGTACCTCGGCACAACAATTTGGAATCGTGGCTTTATTGCGATGATAATAACGCAATTCACAGTCGCGATGAATGACAACACCTTTCGTTGGTTGCTTGTGCCGATTGGAAAAGCGTATGTTAGCGAAGATTTAATTCGTACACTCGGCGGCTTGTTCCTGCTTGTTCCGTTTTTAATCTGGACCTCAATCGCGGGTTTCATCACAGACCGATTCAGTAAACGGAATGTTATGGTCTGGTGCAAAGTCGTCGAAATGGTGCTACTCGCATTAGCTGTCGGTGTTATTCTCATGGGGCCAACAGTCGATCCGGAAACGCAAAAAGCCGGGTTGTTCGGAACTATAAAAATTCCACTGCTTCTTTTCATCCTTTTCTTGCTCGGTTCGCAAAGCACGTTTTTCAGTCCGTCAAAATATGGTAGCATCCCAGACCTGGTGCCGGAAGACAAACTTTCCGAAGCCAACGGCGTAATCGCAATGACGACAATGATTGCGTGCGTAATCGGTCAGGTTCTCGGCGGCTTTATTTTCGCCTGGACTTCGCTTATAAAAACAGTAGACGAAAAAAATGAATTCGGCCAACTCGTTGCGACAAATAAAGCCTACGACATTCCCGGTGCCGAACATTGGTGGGTCACGGCTTTGTGTCTGGTCGGAACAGCAGCAATTGGCCTGGTCGCAAGTTTCTTTATCCCGAAACTTAAAGCGGCAAATCCAACGATTAAATTTCCACGAAACCCGCTAGCACAAACCGGCCGTGACTTGGCCGACCTTTT
>JBOFQC010000158.1:0-6587 GCA_051660725.1 Thermoguttaceae bacterium | reverse complement strand
CCGGGCTTATACGACTTTCTCCTTTCGCACTCTTTCGAGACGTTTCGGGCTGTTTCGAGTTGACCCGGATTCGGCTCTTGACCCGAAACCGGCTCTGAACGAAGGAGTAGCATCTGATGGTCATTCAATCTTGACCGATTTACTCACTAACCGCTTTTTCGGGGGCGTGTTCTGAAACCGGCAGGGTAGTAGCCCAAACCCAGAAACACGTTCAGTGTGAAGCTCCGCGACGAGGCCGCTTCCTTTCAGGTTTTTTAACCGGCTACATGATTAAAAAACCTTATCAATTTTCCAATTTTCAGTTGTATTCTGGGGGCGCGATAGCTTGATCGGTTGTCCCGCAAAATATCCAGATCGTGTCAGATTGACGTGAAAAACGTCGAACCTGAACGTCTCGTAAAAATATACCGCTGCCCCAAAGTGGCCGAATTCTGTACGGTTCACAGATGCAAACCTGTTAAGCCCGCAGAGCAGCAAGACTTGAATACTCAAGGTACAGAAGGCTGCAATTCGGTACGGCATTGTTCTGTACGGCGGAAGAAGAAATATGTATTTCGTGTTATTGATAAAGCAAGCAAACCATAAACAATTGTCAATGACAGCCAGCCGATTGGTTCATCATAGCCGGGTCCGAAACATCCGCAGGAAATACCAAGCCCACGAATGTATGCCGTTGTTTGAACCGTTGCGAAAATCAACAACAAAAACAACGTGCCCAAATTGGAGGCATCAACAAACAAACGAGTTAACAAGCAAGCCGCAATTCCTAACTGCATGAGCGGTAAGGACATCGCGATTATCTGGCCAGTGCCGGAATCTGTGAGTTGATAGGCGTACACTGAACCAAGAAAGAAATACGGATTTCCCCAATGTGGCACCCCAGCAAGCAAAAAAGAGACCGCGATTAGCCATGATACTACATAATCGAATCCGGCGAAGAATTTTACTGTTTTTCCTGCTGTGTTTTCCACTCGCGATATCCTCCTCTGTAAATTACCACGTCATGGTAACCGTTAAATTTCAGAAACTGTGCCACTTCATCAGCGTAACCGCAACCGCTACTTTGGCAAAAAACCACGATTCGTTTTCCTTTTTCAACGCCAGTTAAAATCTCTTGGCGTTCACTCAAAATCGAGTTGATTGGCAATGACACCGCTCCGGGAATCGTTCCACTGTTATAATCTCGCATATATCTTGCATCAAAAATCGAAGCTGACTTATCTGCCACGATCTTTTCCATCTCCGTGATGCCAATTTCCGGAATGTTTACAGAATAATATCGCCGTGTCACCTCAGCAACAGCAGTGGGGTTTTTCAAAAATCCGATACCAGCAAATGCGTGAAAAAGCACCCCCGCTACAAAAAGCGAGCCGAGTAGTAGTGAGGTCTGTACGACACCACGTTTTAATCTTTGAAAAAGCGTGGGTGCCAAAAAAGCTTCGTCGCTTTTTTTCCAAAATAATTTTGCCACCACTGCAATCGCAAGTACAGTGATCACAAGCATTAAATACGATTTTTTTGATGCGATCAGAACAGAGTTGGTGATTGGCTTATCTGAAATCTCAATCGCAGTGCCATCCCATTGTGCGAGAAGTTCGGCAGGTGGCACCATTGTGATTTGGTGTGGCAGGTCGATGATTCTCGCAAAACCGTTATCTATCCCAAGAAAAGCTACCCAATGATTAAACTTGGTGTCAGCGTAAGAGCTGCGGTAATGCAGAATCATCGGCGACTTGGAGTCTTTGATTTGGTCCCATGTTAAACTGGAGTGTGTTTTGCCATGCAATCCGAATTTTTCTGCGGCTTTGATAAGTTCGGTGTTGGTACTTCCATCGAACGAACCAACAAATTCCGGGACAAAAAGTTCTTCAAGTTCGGGATAGACACCAAAAGTATCAAATACCGCGATGAGTGAATAAATTCCGCAATACGGGCCTGACACCTCGACTTCTTTAAGTTGTGCGAGCGGCTTCGGTTTTGTCTCAACCTGAACTGGCGATTCGTCTGATTTTATGGTGTCATCTTCGGCATAAACAAAACCGCAACCGGCACATAATATAATTACAAGGAATAATTTCAGCATTTTGCAACTACTCCCTGCCTGCCAGAAAACGCCGCAGCTTGATACCGCCAGCTACGATAATCACAATTAAACCGATTGCCATGAGCCAGAAACGGGGTTCTGACACCCCAGGCATAAATTTGTGACCACCACGTGCGATTGCGAGCATAAGCTCGTCTGTTTTAGGTACGATTTTACCGTCCATCCAGATGTACTCTATTTGTGGAGCGTCCTGCATGTAGACTGGAGTACCGTTGGGGATGGTGGTTTTGATCGCGCACATCGCCGGAGTCAACGATTTATCGGGGACAAAAGAATCAATCGTGTAAACCATACTTGTAGGTGATTTTTGAAACTTGCCAACATACTCATTTTTTTTCTCGTCAAAATCGTACATGGCTTGCACTCCCATGATGCTGACGGAGAATTTTTTGGGATAATAAACGGAAGCCGTTTCTCCGAATTCTTTGACAAGATATTCGTAATAATCGTATGGAGAATTTTCTTTAAGGAGATTTAGATCGGTAACAGGCGTATTGCGTTGTATCCGGAGTTTTTTTATCGCGTAGCCATACTGTGGCATAAAAGAAATTTGCATCATGTAATTATCGGTCGATATTGACACCGCAACTGGCGAGTCTTCTTCTAAATCAGTAATAGAAACATTGTTAGACCGTTTCAATAAATCAAGTATGTTAATATACTTGCCATTGGCAAACGGGCAGAAACCCAACAATGGCGGACAGCACAAAAATACCATCGTATCTTCTTTAGAATAATCCGTATTTTGGGATAAGACAAGCAGACCATTTTCGCTTACATTATTATAGTTGTTATAAAAAGCTTGAATATATTTACCCGACACGATTGAAATATCTGAAAGGTCTTTTTTCTCGCCATTTATTTCCATCCACGCAGAATCGAAAAAAGATGGTTTCTCTCGCATTATCCAAGAAGCATTACCACCAGATTTAAAATCTGGCATGTCTAATGAATATTTCAATTTTGCACTTGAAATACTTTCTAAGTAAGTGTTGAATTTGGCGATAATTTCAGCTTGTGACAGGTTTTGAGCATTGCACGCATTTGTGCAATAAATGCTCAACATGCTTATCACACAGAAATATGTTGCCACCACTTTTATTATTCGCATTGTCCAGATTCCTCAATAACTCTTTATTTGTCCTATCGACAGCAATTTTATACAAATGGTAAAAATGCTTATACTGTTAGTTGCGAATACACCCATTAGGTGCAGATGCATATTTGAAGCTCTGGACCAAATCACAGTTTACTCCCTGAAGATAACACTGGTAGGTGCTTTGTGGTCCAGCTATCTTCTCTGTAACAATAGAGTCTTTTTTCTTGGGATAACCTTCATGAACAAAGTCAGTTCCCTGTTTAACTACAGGAAGGGACGAACAGCCAAACGGCCCCGAGCATTTATCAGGGATCTCATAAAAAGTGCAAAGAGGTAATTCAGTTGCTTGCCTCCCGACTTTTCCCTCTCCACCTCCTACGGCAAAGCTCGCGATCCCTACGGCGGCGACAATGCTAAACACGTACAAAAACGCTAAAACTGGTTTTTTCATAATTTTTTTCTCCTTTTGAATTAAAAAACGTAAACACACTTCTATTGTATTCATGCAAACACACGAGTACACGCAAAAATAAAATACTTGTACAAATAATCTTGACGGAGAGAACGATTCGGACATTTAATCTATATATTATTTTGTCGCAGCCTTTATATGTGTAGTCACTCGGTTTTGTCAAAATTGCCCAAAAAAATGAAAACTTTTCCAAAATTATCGAAATTCTATTGCAATATACACCACTAATGCACTAATGTTCTGGGTATTTAAGGCGGACCGAATATTTATTATTTCTAATTAATAACATTTTTTTCTTTTTGCCTGATAGATATATAGTCACTCGGTTTTGTCAAAACTGCCCAAAAAAATATAAAATTTTCCAAAATAATTCAAAACAGAAGAAAATTTTCCTGAAAATACATTATAACAAAACTGATCATGGTTGGTTTTCACAAGCTGAAACAAAGAGAAGTTTTGCTGATTTTGGTGTTGTTTGGCAATTTTTTTGCATTTTTCAAGGAATTTGAAGAAAAAATACAGATTTTAGAATTTTTTTGGGCAGTTATGCAAAAATTTCATGACTATACTAGGTTGAGAAACAAGGGGCAAGTTTACTAATTTAATACTGAAATGAATACAGAACTAAAAAGGCGGGCATTTTTGTCGAGTATTATTGCAGCTTTGATTGCAGGGCCGTTTGCGATTAGGCATTTTAAGGGTTTCGGGAATAAAATAACGTATAAAGATTTTGGGCAAGAGTTTAAAAAATACCAAGCTTCAGTAGAAATACCGATCCATACTATTGACGGTCCAGAGCAGGTATCGTTCGATTTCGTCCCTTCTTGTGGCCAGAAATTCAAGTACATCATTTTTTCTCCGTCAACGATGCGTGGCGAACTCGCAAAAGTTTTGGGTCGAGGAATTGCCGATGAACCAGATGCCTTTTTTGTGCGTGAAGGCTTACTTGGCGTTCATCGTACCGATAGAAATCAAACCGTTATTAACGGAGGTGACACCGTTTCAAAGTTTCGTATGCCGCTTTCCGAAGAAGAACACGAAAACAATCAGGTATTGCTACTTTGTGAAAATAGTGTACTCTATCCTGCACGGCAAACGGGCACGAATTCTACCAGATTTGAAAAGCATTTTTTGAATTTGCTTTCACTTCGTGGTTTGTTGACAAAAAGATTTTCTGTTGGTTCAACGTGGAAATCAATGACCGGAAGAGTAAAACCTTTCAACGGTTACGAAACAGACTACGAAATAGCAGGTTACTCAGAAATCGTTGGCCGCAAAGCCGTAAATGTCAAATTCTCAGCAAGAATCAAAGACGTTGCCCAGCTTCCCGGATTCAGTGCACCTGATTCGCAAAAAAATGAATCGATCCAAAACTCACATTTTGGTAACGCTTGGTTTGACCTCGAAACTGGTATGCTTGTCCGTCAGGAAACAACAATGCGAACCGAGGCGGAGAATTTTGCCGATCTGAATAAACCAATCGTAGTAGAAACTAATTGCATAACTCAACTTTGGAATGCTTAGACGATCCATCTGCTGCAAAACGTATAACGCACAGCACTTATGAAAACGCACTGGGACGAGATTGACACAGCCTCGCTATTACAACTTGTCAGCTTTCGCAAAACGAACAGCCGGTTCGGGCAACTGCTGCGGCACTATTGGATTCCGGCAACGGAGTTGACGTACAAACGGACAACGACGCAAAATAACGGCGTAAATATTGAAACCGTCACCCGCAAAATGACAGGCTGTGATGCCGATAAATGTACGTGGCGGGAAAAGACAGAATCTCAAAATGAAAATACTGGACAATTAATCCGATTTACGACGCCGTCTGAAAAAGAACAGCTTTGCACTTATAATCGAAGCTCTCAAACTTTTTGCCAGCAGGATGTTATATCGAATGAGCAATGTTACGCAAACGGCAGGGTTGCGGCATTTTTGAACGTGCCGATTTTGACACCGCTGTTACCGATTCCGCTTGGTTTTACCTGGTTTGTCGAGTCAGAAAACGGTTACATGGAGTTTACGCTGAAGTCTCAAACGCAGATCGGTGACATGCCGGTGATTATCATCAGCCGCAAAGGGGAAATTACTGTTGATGCGTATTTCCAAAACGGCAAGAAACACAAAACGAACACCAAAATACATCGGGAAGGTGTCACCGCCTACGCGACTGACCGCTTCATGATTTTGGAAGATCGAACTTGTGACACCGTGCTTGAAACGGATGTCCCAATGCTGCAGAATCTTGAAACCACAACTGTTCTGAAGCTGAAAAAGTCAGAACTTAAAGAACCGCAAAGCCTTACTCCGCTTTATATTAAGTATAAAACAGGTAGCCACGATTATCTGTTTGATAACAAAACGGGCCATATTATCGAAACCGACAGTGATATCAACGAGATAATTGATGACTATTTAGTGTTGACGCCAGATGAGATCAAAGAAAAACATGCCACACTTGTGCAAGAAAAAGTTGACACCGCGATTCAGGAAATAGATTCGTTACGAGCCGACGGGTGTTTGGTGGGACATAACCCGTCCGAGCTTTCGCACATAGACATGGTGTTATGCGACAAAAAGCTCCGAAACCTCGGCGAATTCTGGAAAAGTACTTGCACGCTGCTGATTATCGGTATCACTGAACGGTGTAACCTGTGTTGTTCCTACTGCTGTTTTAGCGGTAAATTTGCCGGGCAGAGAACGCATAGTGACAGATCAATCAGTTTTGAGACGGCAAAAAAAGCGATTATCGAGTTTTTGGAAAGCGATAACACTGCCGAGGACGCTTACCCGATATCATTTTACGGCGGTGAGCCGCTTGTGGAATTTGAGCTGCTAAAACAGTGCGTTGAATTTGCGAAAGAGTACGCTAAGCCGTTGGGTAAAAAAGCCAGATTTGCTGT
>JBOFQC010000157.1:0-3637 GCA_051660725.1 Thermoguttaceae bacterium | reverse complement strand
GTACATTTCCGCAAGTTTAAGCAATTCTTCGGAATTTCTCGCACCGTATTTTGCCAAAAGTTCAGTTCGGCTGGTTCGTATCTGCCTAATTTCAGCAACGATTTTACGACGTTGCGGTTTCAACTTCTTCATTTCATCTCGAACAGCGTTGCGGCGTTTATTACTTTCTTCGCTGGCTGCCAAGCGTTTACGAATTTGTGTCAAGACATCAACGTAACTTAAACCGTCAGGAAACGTCATGTTCGTTTCCAACACAATTCGGTCAATTCTGTCTGTAATCGTACGCAAATCACGTACTCTGGCGTCAATTTCGTCGTAGATTCTGCTTAGATTTCTACGAAGTTCACCGACGTTGTCGAATTTTCCAATCAGGTCCCTGATCTGCTGCGGTGTCCAATCAATTGGCAACTGAGCGGAAACCAACCAGTCGGTCCACTTCTTTTCCGCAGACTGAGCGGCGGCTTTAGCACTTGCGAATCGCTCTTCTTCGATTTTAATATTGTGTACAGCTTCTTTGCGTTGCGCGTCAATTGGAATCAGCTTTTCAAGTGCGGCAAGCTCTTTCTGCGCATTTTGCAGCCGTAATTCAATTGACATTCCAGAAGCCGGGAATCTGGAATCAATGGCGGCGGCGTCATTCTTCGTCTGGTCAATTTGCGTCGTCAAAAGCGAAAGCTGTCTTTGGTTTTGTTCCAGTTTTTGCGCATTTTGCCGTTCAAGCATGATTTTCGTGACCCATCCGGCAACGACAACCAACGCTCCGGCTGCTCCGAAAGGCAACGGAACAGAGCCGTTGAGAAAATGAAGCACAAGCAATACACAGGTTGTGATACCAATTCCGCCCAATATGACCAGCATCCAAGGGGGAACAACCTGATTTTGGATAAGGTGAACATTGTGCCTGTCAAGTTCCTTGCGGTATTGGCCCATTTCTTCGAGCCTTTGTGCGATTCCCTGGCGTTTACGAAGATTTAACACCATGTCGTTTGCCCGTTCAATTGCGTCGTGCAAATCAGTGGTGTCACGTTTTGCCATTTCGTTCCGCATTGTTTCGGACAGTACTTTTACCCGTTCTGTAAGCTCGTCGTACTGCTGTTTAGTACGTATAAGCCGACGTCTTGTACGCTTTACCTGTTTCGAATAAACACGGTATTCATGTAAATTACGAGTAGGTTCCGGAGCCGCTGTTTTTTGTATCTCCCGTAATGTACTTGCTGAACGAAGTGTGGATTCTGATTCACCGCCCAAAACCGCATTACCAGAAATCTGAGCCGCTGAAGTTGACGCATTGACTGACGCCGCATGTGTGGAAGCTGTATTGCCTTGCGCTGCCGAACCAGCCCCTGAATGGCCTGAAAGTCCAGCGGTTAAGTGCCCGGAATCTTTTGTTCCGCCTTTTCTTTTGCCGGATTTCAAAAGCAGTTCGTGCTCGCGTAAATCCTGTTCCAGCTTCGTCGCTTCGTTTTCCAGTTGCGTTATCTGCTGGTCAAGCTCAATTATTCGAGTCTCCTCCTCAAGAATGATTTCGATTCGCGGGGCAAGTTTCCAAAGCGTACTGTTTACAGAAATCTCGGCGATTTTCTTGCGGAATTCAGCGTGTTTCTCTTTTAACGCATTTAGACTTCCACGTTTTTTCTTGAAAGCGTTGTCGATTTCGTCCAGTTCGATTACCACTTCTTCTGGAACGGGAAGAACATTTCCTAACTCAGCGATTTTTTCACGTACTGAATCACGTCGGTCCCAGATTGGTAACGTGTGCCGTGCTATTTCGTTGATTCTCAATTCACGTCGGAATGACGTCAACTCATCATTAATTTGGGCAATAAGCCGATCCAATTTCCGCTGCTCGGTCAACAACCGCGTGTATTCCCAAACTTGTAAACGTGATTGACCAAGTTCCGCTGTCAACTTTTCACGCTGTAAATACAACTGTTCAAGCAAACCGGTATGTTTTCCACTCGGATCAATAATGCTGGTTCGAGAACTTGACAACGCACGCAGAACGTCAACCAAAGAAACACGGTCAAGACCGATACTTAACCGGAAAAGCATATCTGCAGCTTCGGTGTCACCAAGAGTGGCGAGTTTAAGTAATTCGTCAAGTCCGAAAGTGAATACGTTATTAAACGTCGGCTCGTCAATTCCGGCAAGAATTACGCGCATTGCTGCCGCATCACGTTGAAGCGAATCTTCAGACGTGATTGAAAGTGTTTCGTCCGAACCTAAAATCAGGTTACGCGGATCGAAAACCCGTTTAATTTGAAACTGCCCGTCAGGAGCGGAAACAGAAAGCGAACCGCCGGCCAGAAGTCGACTCTCTTTGCTACGTTTCCTCGTTTCGTCAGAAGATTTTTTGGCTTCGTTAGGTAAAGGCAAAACGTACCGCGTACGCTCTTCCTGCAAACCGTACAGGATTGAGCGCACAAAGTCCATTAGCGTGGTTTTACCCGCTTCATTCGGTCCGTAAAACACGTTCAACCCGTCGTCCAATTTCTGTAAATGTAAATCAGACCACAAGCCGAAGCGTTCTATATCAATTGAAGTAATTTTCAAGTTACGTTACTCCTTTATACGGAGAACAAAATTGTGTATACCCGGAGATTTCGCTACGCTTCACTCCCGGCTCGTAAAGATAAACATATCACCCGCCAGCTAACGCAGGCGGCTCGCTTTTTTTCTTCACTTATCACTTGTACCCGCCAGTTAACGCAGGCGGTTCGCTTTTTTCTTTACTTATTTTCTACTCTTTCACCGAGCAGATCCCAGCCGAGAGCGGAGACTTCACGTAAAATCATTTGCATCAGATAAACACGTTTTTTCCAGCGTTTTACAACCCGATTGGAATTTCGACGCATTTTACGTCTTAATAAAATGTTACGACGTCTCTGCAGCTCTGCCAAAGTTTCGGCACTTTTGCGTTTCTTTCGTTCGGCTGGAGGAACCGCAAGTTTTCTTTCGGCCCGCTCAAATTTGCGTGCTTCCCGTAACTTACGGTACAGATTATTCAGTTTCACTTCTTCAAGTTCAGTGAGTTCTTTAGCTTGGTCGTCAAACAGTAAACGCTTAAGCTCAGGAACAGAAACAAATCCAGTCGGTGTGATCGGCAAACGGTTTCCGAAAGGTTTCTTACGGTAATCCTTTGGCAAAAACTGCAACAAACTGATCGGTTCAAACGGATGCAGTTGAAAATGCCTTGCTGCCCTTAAAAAGTCACCCAGAATCGTTTTTTGGTCGTAAAGGTTCGGCGTCAACATTTCCGGCAAAGTCGTAACAACTGAAAGCGACCAGCAAATCGGCGGTTCGATTCCGTAATCGCTTCGCATTTCTTCGAGCAATTGCTTTGCAACCGTACCTTCTCTTAAATCGCTCGGCAAAGCTCCGCCTGGACAGTCAACAATCCACGAAATAATCAAGTCGTCTCGGCTTTTTATTGAGCGGTATTCGCCTATGCGTTTTTGTATTTCACTTCGGAGCTGCTTAATTGTGGCACCTGATTCGAGTTCAATACGTTCTTCTACCCAACGGATCGGTGACGTTGGTAAAAATGTTAGCGTCGTCGAACCGTCCGTATCCACGTCAACAAGCGTAACTCCGTTTTGTCCCGACTCGATTGGTGACCGTGCTAGTGTCGTACCGG
>JBOFQC010000156.1:0-3073 GCA_051660725.1 Thermoguttaceae bacterium | reverse complement strand
AGGTGCGTTCTTAAACGGCGAACAGATACATGTAAGCGACACTATTGATCCGATAAAAGCTGTTGCCTCGATTGGATTTCCGACGAACTGCCAATTGGACGCGCCGGATGTGATTGCGTTTCTGAAAGCGGTGCCGCATACACAAGCTATCCGCAGAACCGGTTCGGCTTCTCTTAACATGGCGTTTCTCGCAGCCGGAAGAATCGATGCGATGTGGTGTCACGCCATTAACGTTTGGGACCTTGCTGCCGGCCTGCTGCTTATCGAAGAAGCGGGCGGTGTCGTGTCGGCTATTGACAGTTCGCCGTACATGCTTGAGCCGCCTTCTTTCATTGCTGCATCTACGAAAGAACTGCACGCAAAGTATCTCGAAATATTTTCAGTCGATTTGCTGTAACTTCGCGTAATACGGAGACTTGCGGAGCAGTTCTTCGTGAGTGCCGACGCATTCAATTTCACCGTCTTGCATAATAACAACACGATCTGTTAGGGCAAGGGCTGAGAGTCGGTGCGTCACAAGAACAGTTGTTCGTTTACCTACGAAGTTTGACAACGCTTTGTGAATCATCTGTTCACTGTAAAGGTCGATTTGGCTGGTTGCTTCGTCCAGCAGGAATATTGCCGGATCGCTTAGAATCGCTCTTGCAAGCGCAATTCTTTGCCGTTGTCCGCCGGAAAGCTGTCCGCCGCCTGGTCCGACAATTGTGTCGTAACCTTTTTCAAGCTCATTGGTTATGAATTCATGAGCGTAGGCATTTTGAGCCGCTTCGATAACCTCTTTTTCAGAAGCGTTCGGCATGCTGTAAAGAATATTGTTAAAAACGGTGTCATTAAAAAGAATCGGTTCCTGAGTTACGATACCCATCATACCACGTAAGGTTCGCAGTCTGGTTGTACGAATCTCGATCCCATCAATTTTAATCGAACCGCTGTCAGGGTCGGCAAAACGTGGAATCAAACTAAGTAGCGTACTTTTTCCGCAGCCGCTTGGACCAACGATTCCAATTGTTTCGCCGAACGGAATCTCAAGAGACACATTTTTTAATATTGGTCGTCCTTGTCCGTAATGAAACGAAATATTATCGAAACAGAGCGATTTCTTGTGCCGACTAAGTTTTACAGGTTTTTCCGGGTCTTTAATCGGTATTGGTCGGTCAATCATTTCGTAAACACGATCTGAGGCCGCAACTGCTGTTTGAAACTGTGTAAAAATGTCGGACAGTTTTCTCGCAGGGTCAGCCGCGCCGGCAAGGAAACCGAAAAATAGCAGTAACATTGTCTGAGAAAGAGGGACAGAGCACATCCGTATGCCGAAAATGTGAGTCCTTTCATCCATGACGAGATACGCGCCGGCAAGTACACCGATACAGATCATAAGAATTCCGAGCACTTCTGTCATTGGATTTGTCAGTGCGTCGTATCGGGCGACCTTCATACCGATTTCGTAGAGTTTCTGGTTGGTTTTACGGAATTTACCGTATTCGTATCTTTCTCGGCTAAAAGATTTTACAACTCGAATTGCACGAATTGATTCTTCGAGGCGTCCGAAAAGCAGCACACCTTGTTCCATTGAGCGGCGAGCGACTCTTTTAATAGATTTTGCGAGCCAACGAATCGAATACGCAGCGATTGGAACCAGAAGCAGTGTGAGGAGTAAAAGTTGCCAACTAATTAGTGCAGCTCCGACGAGGCAAACAATCATTTTGACCGGTTCACGGACCAGTTTACCGTAAAGGTTTACTATTCCTGACGATAAATTACCGGTGTCGGAGAGTAAGCGGCTCATTGTGTTGGAAACACCTTCCTGCGTGAAATAATTCACTTCGTAATGAATCACTTTTTGGAACATGATGTTCCTGATCTGTCGAATAGTTCTTTGGGCAATACTCGCAGAAATAATGGAGTGTGCAATTATAAAAGCGACTTTTACAAGCGTTCCAATCAACGCGAACACAATTATTAGTACAACGGTGCTAAATGGGTTTCTCGGCGCATAATTGTAAATATGTGGTCGAATTGAGTTATAGAGTCGATCAAAATATTGATACCAGCTTATCTGGTAATTTTGAATGTAAAGTGAATTTTTTATCCCTTTTTTCGTTTGTTCGTCAGTTGCCTTTTCTAATTGATTTTCAAGTTCAGCGGCACGTTCTTGTTCAACATTTATTGTGTTTTGGTTGCTTTCGATTTTTTTATCAATCCAATCGACGAAAGATTCTTTTTTGAAGCAGACATCGATAATGGGATAAACGAGAATCCCAATATTTGCTCCCCAAAGAAGTCCTACCATAATTGCGCAGAATACTGCCGAAACTATTGAGTACTTGTACCGAAAGGTTAATCGCAGGACACGAAATAAATTATGCATCAATTGAGGAGGGAGTGAGGGAAACAGAAACAAAGCATTTCAGTATTTAGGAATTTACTGATTTTAACAAATATATCTATTTTGTAAAATACGAAAAAATTTTTTTGCCGACAAGTTTCATATTTTCGCAATGGTGGACAAAACCACGCGGGAAATGTATACTAAATAGTCACTTCAGAAAAGTTATACCGTAGCACCGCCCATACCGGGCTCCGGTATAACTTTATTGCCGTTGAACAGTATAGTATGTATGCAATTTCACATTCACATATCAAATGAGTATATCAACTGCGTTCAAAGCATTTTTCGCTGCTCTTTTCAATAAAAATGCAGCGCAACGAATAGCCGAGGTTTTGGATAATACGAACCGACTTTCTTTTGAAGAAGAAAGGCAGCGAAATCTGCTAACGGTAGCGGAGCAGGATGCGAATCAACAAGAGGATACGACTCAAACATCGTATGTTCCTTTGCAGAATGAAGCAATAACATTACTTGCCGCAATGCAAAGAGAAGCTAGATTTGTCGATTTCATTCAGGAATCGCTCACAGGTTACAGCGATTCGCAAATTGGTGCCGCAGCTCGAAAAGTACACGACGATTGCGCTAAAGTTCTGAACCGCTTTTTCGATTTCAAGCCTGTAATCGATCTGCCGGAAGAATCGAAAATTGAGATCACTCGAGACGAACTGCCCAAATACCAGCTGT
>JBOFQC010000155.1:0-1744 GCA_051660725.1 Thermoguttaceae bacterium | reverse complement strand
AAATGAAATCAATGTCATACTGATTGTAACTGTCTTCTGATTTATCAGTTAAATAGGAAAAACGAAGCACCGGCCATTCCCCTTCTTCATTATCCACTGTTTTAATTTGTTTTTCAGTAAATAACGAGACGACGAAATCCAAGCGAGGCTCTCCTTCCTCTTTTTTATTCAGATGAGCTAAAAAAATGAAGAATCATCATCATTTGAAAAAATGACAAAACGACCCGTATCGGCTCTACACTGAAGATTGTTAATTTCTTCTATTTTTGTATGATCCCCATATTTCTGGCACGTGTCCAAAAACGGCTTGAATATTTGTCTCCAACTGTTATTTTCTTCATTTGCAATTACGTTACGTGTTCCACAGAACCACCCAAGCACGAAAAATGTCAGCGAAAATAATAAAGCACATAAAGCGACATGTCGAGTTTTCATAAAGAGTTCCCCCAAAAAAAGGTTAAAGAGCGGATGATTGTATTCTATCTGTTTGTAGTGTAAAGTATTATAATAGTGGCAGTGCGATTCAGTTGACATTATATTCGTACAAGTTAATTTTTGCAATTATAATTCCATTATTTAATTTTGTTTTTTCCATTTATAGTATTTCAGCAACCGGTTTGGTTTTTGCTTTTGATTCCATTGGTTTGCGTGCTTTGGATTTGGCGTATCAATTCCCGGTTAATTACGATACTAAGAAGCATTTCAGTGCTTTTGGTTGTGTTTGCGCTTTGCGGTCCAATGTTGCAAATACCGACTCAAAGCGGTACCGTTGTGGCCGTTGTTGATCTTAGCCGCTCAATGCCGGATGACGCAAGCCAAAACGCTATTGGTGCAATTAACCTTATAACAAATCACAGCTCTCAAGACGACAAAGTTGGCGTCGTTTCATTCGCAGGTCGAGCTTTTCCGGAACGAATACCGGGCCCAAAGCAGGCGTTTTCCAATTTCATTTCTGAAACGTCACGTGATTCTTCCGATTTGCACAGCGCAATTGATCTGGCGACTTCGCTGATTCCGCACGGTGAAAAAGGGCGAATCGTCCTTTTTACGGACGGAAAATACACCGGAGAAAGTCCGCTCAACCTCGCTTCACGGCTTATTCAGCGTGGAATCGCAATTGATTATCGGCTGCTTGAACGCACAAATGCCGGTGATATCGCAATTGGTATGCTGGAAGCTCCGCAATTGGTTTCGCCACGGGAAGCGTTCACAATTGGCGCTTCGGTTTACGTGCCCGTTTCTCAAGATGTCGATTACGAACTTTTACGGGACGACGTTGTAATAAATTCTGGACGAAGAAGCATGAACACCGGGGATAATCGGCTCGTATTCCGTGATCGGGCCGCTTCGATTGCAGGAAATCACACCTACACGCTGAAAATTAACGGGGAACTGACCGATCCGATTTCCGAAAATAACACCGCTCGCAGAATCGTCGGCGTTGACGGCACTAAACCGCTTTTGGTGCTCGCTCAAAAAGACGAAAACGGCAACCTGCTCACTCAGATTCCGGCTCTTTTCAATGCGGCTGGAATTGACTCCGCTTACGCAAACGCCCAGAATTTGCGGTTCTCACTGACAAATTTAAGCTCTTACAGCGGAATCGTGCTGGAAAATGTGCCTGCCTCGGATATCGGAAACAGCGGTATGGAATTAATTGCCGAATGGGTGAAACAAAGCGGCAGCGGACTTCTGTTTACCGGCGGAAAAAGTGCTTACGCACTAGGTGGGTATTTCAAGTCAC
>JBOFQC010000154.1:0-2211 GCA_051660725.1 Thermoguttaceae bacterium | reverse complement strand
GAAACGAAAGGGCTTTAACTGAGAGGGTTCCCACTCCTTTAACAACTTTCCCGCGAAAAAACTTGTGCCAAACACAATTACCCAAATCGGGAGCCAGTATACAAGAAATTCTTTTTTCATTTTGTCCATCATTTGTTTACCTTTTCATAAGTTGGAGGATTTGAATCAGAAGCCCAATCGCCGCAATGATTATCGCGGGATTTTCCGTTTTCGACTCTTCGAGAATTATTTCCGTGACTGTCATGGTTTCAAACGCTGTGTCTCGCATGGTGTCACTGCCCGGTATGAGGTGGCCGCCTGATTCCGTTGCGATAATAACCAGCGAGTAAACCGCCCCCCACGATTTGTTGCTGTCCACGATTTTAAGTGCCGCCCAAGCTACTTTGTCGTCGATGGTCGTTTCGGTGTACGTTGCCAAAACGCTCAGGTCCAAAAGTGCCGGGCGTATCCAGTTTCGCAAACTCGCGCTGTCCGAATGACCCGGATAGGTCGCTGCATAGTTCGCAACCTTCAGCGCAACGCCGGAAAATTGCCACATCCCCTTGATGCGGCTGAAAAAATTAAATACTGTTCTCATGATTTTTCTCTTTTTTTAGTGTGAATACGTTTGAAATTCCGGCAATTGCTGAGTTCCCAGCAGCCGGTGCCGTAAATGTCCAGTACCTCAAAAACTTCATTTTCGACTTCTATTTGGTCCCCAACCTGTGGTGTCAGATTCAATTCACAAGCTGGAATCAGAATATCAAAAAGTCGGGCATCGACGTGAAGTGATGCCTCGGTTTCGGTTTTTGCACTGTTTCTGCCAACGATAAGGCGGACTTCATATTCCGTTTCGTCCTGAAAATACGATGCTTTATGCCCGTTGACCGTAATCAGAACTGTTGCCAAAATGTCCAGTGATTTTGAAATGTGCTGCATAAGACTGATAATTGGTAGACGCCGCCGGAGCGGCATCAAGTAAAACTGGTGCCCCTTTATTGGAGCCGAACTCGAACGACCGGGTCGGTTCCAATTGCCGCCTCAACTGCAACACCGAGCTTGACGATATTCGAGCCGGTAGTTTTGAGTGCCTGCTTGTTGACTTTGTCCCAGTTGACGGTGTCACCGAAAGCAAAAGCGTCACCGGTTTTCTTTTCCACGTCAAAAACGCCGACAACCGCAAGTGCGCCGAGCGTGTTTGCCGGTATGTCGTTGTTCGCAACTCCGTTGATGCCCCCTTCCGAAACAATGTCGCCAGCCGTTACGTCGGCTGTTGGTGTGTAATCAATCGTAATTCCTCTGTGACGAAAAATCGCGTTCATAAATACTCCTATGTCGTTATTGGTTATATGTTTATGTCGGTTTTGAGCAAAAAACAGCAATTTTGCTCAAAAACCACCCTTTTTTGATAAGATTTGCCGCTCAAAAAGCTACTTTTTGCTTATTCACCGGCAACTTTGAGCATCCCGCGATAATCCTGTTCCTTGACACCGAAATCGATGTAACCGCGAAACTGGATACCGAGCTTGTCGAAATCCGCATCCGCTCGCTCAATTGTGGGACGGTCGACACCACCCAAAAACGCAACCTCAAGGGAGGGCAGACGGTTCGGGTCAGCCATTAAATACCACGCTTTGGGGCTGCTGCCTCGAATCGCGCTGCTTGAAAGATACGTCGACGACACCACATTGTACTTTCCGGCGTGCGGGTTCGTGTTTGGCTTGGCGAACCCCTCCTTCGTTGTTTCATTTATGGTCGTCGCCTTCATAAGCATTTCTGCAATAACCTTTTGCGCGATTGGCACCAACAGGATACTTGGCATAATTCCGAGCGGACGTTCCCGCTTCTTGTTGTCACCGGCAACAGTTGGCTTCGTCTGCTCGCCGAACATCACTTCCGCAAGTGTCAGCGAGTCAATTGAAAGTCCGGTGTCATCACCTTCCATGAAATTCTTATGCGCCGCCGAGAAAAACTTGCTGCCGTCGCGCTGCTGCGGGTTCGACAAAAGCAGTTCCCAAACAGCATCAGCAATAGCTTCAGCCGCACCCATCCCGACCTGACGTGGAATGTCGGTCAAGGCACCGAGGTCATCGTCGATAATCATTTTGCGGGTCAGTGCAAACATGATACCGTGCGTATCCGCCTGTTGCGTGTATTCCTGCTCGCCGATCATCCCGTGCTTGAGTTCCCCCTGCGGTCCCACCGGTTCAAACTTGAACGAGCCGGTCATCC
>JBOFQC010000153.1:0-13504 GCA_051660725.1 Thermoguttaceae bacterium | reverse complement strand
AGTTGCGGCGGCAAAAGCACGGATACAAAAAACCGCCCACGCTCTTTCCAATCTGGACGTTTTGTGTTCGCTAACCACACTTGCCAGAGAACGGGGTTATTGTCGCCCCAGAATTGTCGAAGAACCGATTTTACAGATTTTTGACGGAAGACATCCGGTACTCGACGCAATTGAAAAGTCCGGCACTTTTGTTCCAAACGACTGCAAAGCGGACCCGCAGCACGGAATGATAAACTTGATTACCGGTCCGAACATGGCGGGAAAAAGTACGTACATCCGCCAAATTGCGTTGCTTACGCTAATGGCTCAGATCGGAATTTTTATTCCGGCCAAAGAAGCCACGATTGGTATCACAGACCGGATTTTCGCACGGGTCGGCGCAAGTGACGAAATCGCGCGTGGACAAAGTACGTTTATGGTTGAAATGACCGAAACGGCCCGCATTTTAAATATGGCAACGTCACACAGCTTGATTATTCTCGACGAAATTGGTCGCGGCACAAGCACTTATGACGGCATTTCACTCGCTTGGGCAATTGTTGAGTTTCTGCACGAAAACATAAATGCGAGGACATTTTTTGCGACGCATTACCACGAGCTGACCGATTTAAGCGAATCGTTTGAGCGAATCACGAACCTGAACGTTGCGGTTAGGGAATGGAACGATGAAATCGCATTTCTGCACAAAATAATACCGGGCGCAGCGGATAAATCTTACGGAATACACGTTGCCCGGTTGGCTGGCGTGCCGAAAGAGGTTATAACAAGGTCTAAAGAGATTCTGGCCGACTTGGAAAAATCGCATCACAACGCCGCTTTGCATCACGGAGAAGACGGACCGAATGTTTCCGGAATTTCTGTTACGCAGGGTAACGGGTATCGCCCAGATTCGTTTGTAAAAACAACGTCAGAAGGGGCGGCAATACAATTTTCGCTTTTTGGCCCGGAAGATCATCCGATAATTGAGGAGATACGCCAAACCGACATGAACCAGCTTACGCCAATTGAGGCATTAAAGCTGCTTTCCGAATGGAAGCAAACGCTGGAAAACGACATGAAACGACAACGTCACAGAAGACGCTGAATAGGTGAAAGGTTATAGGTGAGCAGGAGGGAAAGAATTCCCATACCTACTTTTCACATGTTCATCTATTCACCTATTCACCTATTCACCTGCTCACCTATCACCTATCACCTATCACCTATCACCTATCACCTATCACCTATCACCTATTCACCTCATTAAACCATGAAGTGCCCTTATTGCCAGGAAGATAATGATAAAGTCATTGACACACGTAGCGGTGAAGAAGGTTTCGTTGTGCGCAGACGTAGGCAGTGTTGCAACTGCGACAAACGCTTTACGACCTACGAACGGGTCGAAATGATTTCGATTAAAGTGCGCAAGCGAGACGGAAGCTGGGTGCCATTTGACCGGGATAAACTACGAAGCGGACTTGAACGCGCATGTTGGAAACGCCCGATTACTGACGCTCAAATTTCCGCTCTTGTCGCTGACGTTGAAGCCGAAATTGACGCAATGTTCACAACTGAAGTTGACAGCCAAAATATCGGCGAACTCGTAATGGACAGATTACGGCAACTCGATCAGGTCGCTTATGTTCGTTTCGCAAGTGTTTATTTACATTTCCAGAACGCAAAAGATTTCGCAAATGAAATCGCCCCAATGCTAAATGGTGAAAAATAAATAATTTATCCAGCCAAATGTTAATTTGTCCGTTGTGTTTAGCCACTGGTCCTAGACCAGCGGTTTGAATCTTTTTATCTATACTGTACAACGTCATTAAGTCGACATTTTCCAATTACGGGA
This sequence comes from Thermoguttaceae bacterium, assembly GCA_051660725.1. GTDB lineage: Bacteria > Planctomycetota > Planctomycetia > Pirellulales > Thermoguttaceae > JAVBSX01. The sequence continues at coordinate 11,673 of JBOFQC010000153.1, read as the reverse complement.
TTTGTGAATATAACAACAAAGAAATCAACAAAATCACGGGAAAGGAAGCCGACCGATTCATGCCTCGACGGCAGGTCGCGGGAGGCGAAACACTTCACGCGAAGCGTACCGCCATGCCGTGCTACGGTATATTTATGATTGCTCAGAGTGAAGCTATTGTTTTGAGATCAGTCGATTTCAGCGAAACAAGTCTGATTCTGACGCTTTACACGAAAAACTTCGGTAAAATAAGCGCAATTGCAAAGGGCGGGCGTCGGCTTAAAGGACCGTTCGAATCTTCACTCGATATGTTGACGCGGGTAAATATCTCCGTGATACGAAAGCAATCTGATTCGTTGGATATTCTTACGGAGTCGAAACTTCAGTGGCGTTTTCGTCCGCAAAAATGGAATTTAGCTGGTCTTTACGCTGCGTACACAGCGGCTGAGCTTTTAAATGATTTTACCGAGCCGGGCGAATCGTCTCTGGAACTTTATGATCTTTTACGTTATACTCTTGAACGATTTTCGTATGTGAATTCGGCACCTGAGCAATTACGTGGCACGGTTTCCGATAAAACGCCTTTTAATAAAACGCTTTCCACTTCCGGGTCGGAACCGCAAAAAATTATCAGGCAAAAAAACCACGCTGTTATGCGTATGCTGATTCGATTCGAGTGGTTATTGTTGGACATTTTAGGATTCAGGCCGCAGTTGGATTGTTGCGTTGAGTGTGGAAAACAGGTAAATTTTAATCGGAAAGGACGTGTCGTTTTCGGTTTATCTGACGGCGGCCCAATCTGCACCTCATGTCGTGCGGACTTGTTAAAAACCGGCGAATATAACAGCAGAATTTCCGTTTCAATTGACGTTTTACGTGCCGTTTACGACATTGTTACAACCAAACGAACTGACTGTTTGGAGCATTTGCCGATTGGAGAAATACGTAATTTTACCACCCAATATATGCTTTACACACTCGGCAAAAGACCGAGAATGTACGAATATCTGAATTTCATCTCCAAACTCGACACCTAACAATTCTAAATCCCTAACGTCTAACGTCTAAAATCTAACGTCTAATGCTTAACGTCCCCCCAACCATGCGTTCATATATTTTCTGTTTTTTGGTCTCTGCTTTTCTGTCTTTTTCGTCACTTGTTTCAATTTCGTTTGCTGACGAATGGCCGGTATTTAATGGGAAAGACGGAGAGAACCGCTCTTCCGAAACCGGGCTGCTCAAAGAATGGCCGGAAGCTGGCCCGCAACTTTTGTGGACTTGCGAAGAGATTGGAGAAGGAGTTTCCGGTTATTCCAGCGTCACAATTGCAGACGGACGGATTTACACTTCCGGCAACCTGAACGAACGGTCAACGGTGTACTGCCTGAATGAAAAAGACGGAAAAATCATTTGGATGTATGATAACGGCCCCGGTTGGCTTGACGCACGTGTGTATGCCGGAACCCGCTCAACTCCAACAATTGACGAGGAAAGGGTTTACGATTTTTCGGCTCACGGACAGTTGGTCTGTTTGGACGCCAAAACCGGCGAGAAAAAGTGGGAAAAAAACATTCTCAAAGAGTACGAAGCGGAAAATATTTTGTGGGGACTCGCCGAATCGGTTATTATTGACGGACAAAAACTTATATGCACTCCCGGCGGAAAAAAATGTTCGGTTGTTGCACTTGATAAATTGACAGGCGAACAGATTTGGGCAGCTCCGTCAACTGGTCACAAAACGTCATACTGCACACCGTTGATAATTGAACAGGACGGACTCCGAATCCTGCTAACATTGGACAATAACGGGCTTTTTGGTGTCAACGTGGAAACCGGGGAACTGTTATTCGAGGTTGCGCACCACAACCAGGAGCACGCAACAAATGCCGATTCGCCTCGCTACCGTGACGGTTTGATTTTCATTAGTAATCCAGTTGTTTCGAGAGAAGAGCCTGCTGGTGCCAAACTGCTTAAACTTACCGTTGACGGCCAAAAAGCGAATGTCGAAGAAGTTTGGCATAACTGGATACTGGACGATTTAAACAGCGGAACAATGATGATCGGCGAACATATTTACGGCAGTTCTTACGGTTACAAAGCAGGAACTTTCCTTTGCGTAAAACTTTCGGACGGAGAACCTGAATGGGAAAATAAATCGTTAGGCCGCTGTTCGTTGACTTATGCGGACGGTAAACTGTACCTCCTGGCTGAGAGAGGAAACGACGTTTATCTTCTTGATCCCGCACCCCAAGAGTGCCGGATTATCAGCCAATTCAAACTGCCGGAAAAAGGCGAAGGAAACAGCTGGGCACACCCCGTGATATGTGATAAGAAGCTGTACATCAGACACGGCAAGTTCTTGTTCTGTTATGATATTGCAGAAAAGTAGTTTTTGGATAAAATGTTTGTCTCAGTTTTGTAATGTTGTTTACCAACTACACACTGTCAAATGCAAATTTATCATTTGTGTTTAGCGTTGTATTAGGCAAAACAGTAAAACGAAGTGCGGAGGCAGAAAATTCGGGTATGTTTTCAGTTTGACACTTTTTTTAATTTTTTAATCAAGGAAAAAGAATCATGGACAGAAGATCGTTTTTAGGTAAAGGTATCGGAGCTGCGGCGTTAAGTTTGGCCGGCGTTTCGGCTGCACAAGCTCAACAACGTGTTGGTCGGAATCGTGTTGTGGGTAAAAGTAAACCAAAAACCGAAGCAACCGAAAAGAAAGCTGACGGAAAAATTCCAGTAGCACTCGGCCTTTATTCCATTCGTGAAGCTTGCGCAAAGGATTTGGCCGGCTCTCTGAAAAAAGTCGCTGAAATGGGATATGACGGAGTTGAATTTGCCGGTTATTACGGACACGATCCGAAAGAAATCCGGAAAATGCTCGACACGAACGGTCTGAAATGCAGCGGAACACACACCGGTTTACAACAGCTTCTTGGCGAAAACTTTGACAAAACAGTTGAGACGCACAAGATTTTGGGAACGAAATTCGTAATCGTTCCTGGTGGAATTGACGCCGCTTTGCACACCGTTGCTGGCAACGAAATGACCGCTTATCTTTTCAACGAAATCGCAGAAAAACTTGAAAAACACGGCATGCACCTCGGTTATCACGCTCACGGCGGCGACTTCGCGGTAATTGACGGACAAACCGCTTGGGACAGATTCTTCGCAAATACCCGCAACAACGTGTTCATGCAAATGGACGTCGGAAACTGCATTGGTGGTGGCGGAGATCCTTACGAACCGATCAGCAAGTTTCCGGGCCGCTCGAAAACGATTCACCTCAAAGAACACAGCAGCAATAATGCTCCGGTCGGAAAAGGTGATGTGGATTGGAATAAAGTCTTCGAACTTTGCGAATCTGTCGGCGGTACCGAGTGGTATGTTGTCGAACACGAAACTTCACCAGCCGAATTTGACGGCGTCGAAGAGTGCATTAAAAACGTCCGAGAAATGGGTAAATAAACCTTTGAGGATTTGAAAAAGAATAAGTTTTTGTTAGCCCCGGAGCCCTGCTCCGGGATGTACGTTATTATACGTCTGAGAAACCGGGTTGTCCAATCACGTTGTGGAACAAGGAAGAATCACAAATGGAAGGTGTTGTTGAGGATATCGTATTCGCTATTGACTTGTTTGGAACTGCAAGTTTCGCTTTTTCAGGCGCATTGCGGGTACTTGATCGAAAGCCGGACATTGTCGGTATGTTAATACTTGCGGGAGCAACAGCAGGGGGCGGTTCTATTCTACGTGACGTCATTCTTGGTCGGCCTGCGGTATTTTTCTACTCACCGGGTTACACACTTGTTGTTCTTTTAAGTGTGATAGTTACATTTTTTTTCCCGTCATCAATTTTGCGAAACCAACAACTTTTTGCATACTGCGACGCGGTTGGTTTCGGAATTTTTTCCGCACTTTCGGCAAACTACGCATGGGGCGTTATGGGATATAATCCGCTTGTGGTTATTTTCATTGTCAGCCTGACAGGTTGTGCCGGCGGCGTTGTGCGTGATCTCATCATTCAGAAACCGACAATTGTGCTTTCAAACGAATTGTATTTGACACCAGTGATTTTGGGCGCAATTGGGTTAATGATTGTTCGCGGTTTATTTGGATTCGATGAAATCACAGGTTTCTTCACTGCTTTTCTAATTACAATTGTCTTACGCATTGGTGCTATACGTTACGACTGGCGGATGCCAAGAGTGTTGACCGTGAACCAGGACGAACAGGATACAGGACCGTGACAAATATGCTTTCAGTTACAAACATATCAAAGGAATATCCAACGCCGAGCGGTGCGATTTCGGTGTTGAAAGACGTTACGTTCACGTTAAACGCCGGCGAATCGCTTGCGGTTATTGGACCGAGCGGGTCGGGAAAAAGTACTCTTCTGAGTATTCTTGGAACGCTTGAGCCGCCGAGTTCCGGCACATTTGAGCTAAATGGTGTCACGCCAATTGGAATGACAGAGCAGCAGTACGCAACATTTCGACGCAACAATCTCGGATTTATTTTTCAAGATCACCACTTGCTTCCGCAGTGTACGGCTTTGGAAAATGTTTTAGTGCCGTTCTTGTCTGAAGGGAGCGTTACGGAAACGGAAAAAGCTCACGGTATCAAGCTCTTAAAAAAGTTCGGGCTTGAGAATCGACTCGATCACAGACCCGGCGAACTTTCCGGCGGCGAAAGGCAACGAGTAGCCATTGCTCGCGCTTTGGTGCGCAAACCGGTGCTTGTTTTGGCCGACGAACCAACAGGAAATCTTGATAGAAAAACGGCTGAAACAATTGCCGAACTGTTCGAATCGCTCTTGAAAGCCGACGAGGAACAAAAAATTATTCTGGTTTTGGCCACCCACGACTTGAATTTGGCCAAGCGAATGAAGTATACTCGTGAATTGGCGTAAAAAGAAATGTTCCAGCGATCCGGGGCGTAAGTCCATTTCGAGCCGGGGGCGTAAGTCCCCGGATAATAAACTTTCCACTTATCACTGATATTTTCACCATGAAAAAACAACTATTATCAGCGTTTTTTGTGATTTTCGTATCAACAATCACTGCTTCGGTTTTTGCCGCGGAAAAGCAGTATTCCGAGTTTAAGGGGGAGCCGAACAAGCCTGGAAGCGGTAAAACAGTTGTGCTTGTTTCAGGTGACGAAGAGTACCGTTCAGAGGAAATTCTGAATCAACTTGGTAAAATACTCGCGAAAAATCACGGATTTGATTGCTTTGTACTTTATTCAATTGATCCTAAGACCGGCGAAATCGACCCGTGTACTTTGAATAACATTCCGGAACTTGAACTTCTCGAACAAGCCGACGTGGCGGTGTTTTTTCTCCGATTCCGCGATTTACCGGACGAACAGATGCGGTACATTGACGAATACTTGAAATCCGGCAAGCCGGTTCTCGGAATCCGAACTTCAACGCACGCTTTTAACATTCCGGAAGGAAAAAAATACTCGCATTACAGTTGGGGCTACAATGACAAAGGTGGCCCGTGGGAACAAGGATTCGGGCGGCTCGTACTCGGCGAAACGTGGATAAATCATCACGGCGAACACGGGAAAGAAGCAACTCGTGGTGTCGTTGCGCCGGACAAAGAAAAAAGCAAACTTGTAAACGGTTGCGAAGACGTTTTCGGTCCCACTGACGTTTACACCGTCCGGCTTCCGTTACCGGAAGGTTGCGAAAATGTTATGCTTGGCGAAGTGTTGGAAGGAATGAATCCAACAGACAAGCCGGTAACTGGTCCGAAAAACGACCCGAAAATGCCAATTGCTTGGACCAAACCGTACAAAATCCCGAACGGAAAGCAAGGAATTGCGTACACTTCCACAATGGGTTGCGGAAAAGATTTTCACAGTGAAGGCTTTCGGCGGCTTCTTGTTAACGCAACGTACTGGCTTGCAGGGCTCGAATCGCAAATTCCGGAAAAAGCAAATGTTGAAATAATCGGTGAGTACGACCCGCCGCCAATGGGTTTCGCCGGTTTCAAAAAAGGTATGAAACCGTAAATTACTGAGATATACCGGAGCCGATATGAGCGGTACGCTTCGCGTTAAGTGTTCCGCCTCCCGTTGGTCGGCTCAGTTCCTGAGTTTTTCAATGTTTGGAACTGATTATTCTCAGTTTTCCCAACATTTGAAAACATGCAATTTATTCCGGGCGACAGTATTCATGTCAAATGCAAATTGGTCGCCATTATTGCAACAAACCTCTGGTCGATTTTCGTCGTTTATGTTATACTACCGAGTGTCAGAATGAATTTGCATGTTAGCGTAATATATTGTTAGCCTTGGAGCCCTGTTCCGGGGTGCCTCGCCGAGCAATTTTATGCATGGACGGCAGGTCCCTCGGCGGCTAACGGGCTAACATGAATGAAATAAATTTACGCAAAATTTAGCTGACGTTCAGAAATTTTTCCAGCCTTTAGAATTCCAGCCTTTAGAAAATGACAGACTCAAATTGTTCCCCCAAAACGATGTATGAAAAAATCTGGGACGCTCACGTAGTTCATCAGGAGCCGGGCCAGGACGCAATTCTTTACGTCGATCTGCAATTAGTGCATGAAGTTACAAGTCCCCAAGCGTTTGAAGGACTCCGTTTAGCGGGCCGTAAAGTGCGCCGTCCGAACAAAACCTTTGCCGTGCAGGATCACAATGTGCCGACAACTGACAGGTCGTTGCCAATTGTTGACGAAATTTCCAAGAAGCAAATTGATCTTCTTCGGAGCAACTGCAAGGAGTTCGGAGTCAGACTTTTCGACATAAACGACCCGGATCAAGGGGTGGTTCACGTGGTCGGTCCAGAACGTGGGCTTACGCATCCCGGCATGTTAATCGTTTGCGGCGATTCACACACAGCCACACACGGAGCATTTGGCGCACTTGCTTTTGGAATTGGCACCTCAGAGGTCGAGCACGTACTTGCGACGCAAACGCTTCGGCAGAAAAAGTCGAAAACCTTACGTATTCAAGTGGATAACGCACTTCCGTCCGGCGTTTCGGCTAAGGATTTGATTCTTTACATAATCGGCAAACTCACAACGGCAGGTGGTGCCGGCTACGTGGTCGAATTCACCGGCCCGGCAATCAAACGGTTAAGCATGGAAGGCCGAATGACCGTTTGTAACATGGCAATTGAAATGGGAGCGAGGGCCGGTATGATTGCACCGGACGAAAAAACTTTCGAGTATATCATGGGGCGGGAATATGCGCCGGACAGGAATTTCTGGGACACCGCGGTTAAAAACTGGAAACTGCTACCAAGCGACCCGGACGCCGTTTTTGATCGGCTCGAAACCTTTGACGCCGGTTCCGTTGAGCCGCAAATCACTTGGGGCACGAACCCGGCGCAGGTTATTGGCGTTTCCGATAAAATCCCGTCTCCGGAATCGTTTGAAAATGCAGACGAACGGAAAATGGCCGCTGCCGCACTGGAGTATATGGGACTTGAAGCAGGCAAACCGATTACCGACGTGAAAATCGACCACGTTTTCATCGGCTCATGCACAAATGGTCGAATCGAAGACCTCCGTGCCGCTGCCGAGATTGTAAAAGGCAAGAAAGTCGCTTCAACTGTTCAAGGTTTGGTCGTTCCCGGCAGTGGCCCGGTCAAACGTCAAGCAGAGCGTGAAGGTTTGGACGTGATTTTCAAAGAAGCCGGTTTCCAATGGCGCGAACCGGGTTGTAGTATGTGTTTGGCAATGAATCCGGACCAGATACAACCGAAAGAACGCTGTGCGTCGACTAGCAACCGTAATTTTGAAGGACGGCAAGGCAAAGGGGGCAGAACGCATTTGGTTTCGCCGACGAGTGCCGCCGCCGCCGCAATTGCCGGCCATTTTGTTGATCCCAGAAATGTTTAGTATACTGTACGTAACTGAAATGAGCACTACGATTTCCGACAATCAGACGAAACAACAGCGTAAGGCGCAGCTTATCGCTTATTTTGAGGAAAAAATCGAAGAAGCAATTGCTGAAGACGTTTGGATTCCCGGCACCCAAGATTTTTGGAGCGGCATTCGGCAGGAAATAAATGAAAGACGTAAACGTAATAAAGAGAACCGGGAGATGTAATCGGTGCCGGAGTCATTATTATTGATACCTGATTACTCTAATAAATCGAGACGTGATATTATTGGTATCTGCGATTATTTCGACAAAGTGAGCGAAGAAGTATCAGAACGATTCCTGCGGGCAGTTGATACCTGCGTTGATTTGTTGCTCCGTTCGCCTGAACTTGGCGAAAAATTGAATTCTGAAAAACCAGTACGTTACCGTACCATTAAAGGGTTTAGAAATTACGTTGTTTTTTACTGAAAACATGAAGATAAATTACAAATTCTTCGTGTTTTACATGGCTCACAGGATTTTGCTAATTTATTTGAATAAACTATCTTTATATAGATTAACCCCTTAACCCCATCAAGAAATGGCTGACAATGATTCTGTACAGGCAGGCAAAGACTTTGGTCTTGGCGTTCCACAAAAAACCGAAGGGTATTTTCTTAAAGGCTCCGCTCACCTCGAGTGGGGAATGAAAGACAGACTTTCACGAGTTTTCAATCCGAAATCGGGTAATTCCGTGATGCTTGCTTTCGATCACGGTTATATTATGGGCCCCACTTCGGGTCTGGAACGAATGGATTTGACAATAAATCCGTTGATTGAGTACTCCGATTGTATAATGTGTACACGCGGTGCGCTTCGTTCAGTTGTTCCGCCAACGGTGAACAAACCGATTTCGTTAAGGTTTTCAGCCGGTTCAACGATTCTGACGTACTTGAACGACGAATGTTTAATGGACATTGAAGAAGCCGTACGCCTTAACGCTTCTTTGCTCGCTATTATGGTTGCTGTTGGCGACCAGAAACATGAAGGACTTACGATTCGTAATCTAACCAAAACCGTTGATCTCGGCATGAAGTACGGCATTCCGACTCTTGGTGTCACTGCGGTTGGAAAAGAGTTGGTTCGTGATGCGCGTTATCTGAGTATGGCAAGCCGTGTGTGTGCCGAAAATGGTGCACACGTTGTTAAAACGTACTTCTGCGAAAAAGATTTCGAACAGGTGACCAATTCCGTTCCGGTTCCGGTTGTCATTGCCGGCGGAAAGAAACTGCCCGAAAAAGAAGCACTCGAAATGGCTTATCAGGCAATTGATCAGGGAGCTGCCGGCGTTGATATGGGGCGGAATATTTTCCAGGCCGAATATCCAATTGGCATGATTAAAGCGGTCCGCGAAGTAGTTCACAACGGTATGAAACCGGATCAGGCGTTAAAACTTTACGAAACGCTTAAAAGCGAAAAGTAATACACAGCCAAATGTAAATTTGTCGGATTGTGTTTAGCCGCTGATCCTAGATCAGCGTTTCAAACCCACAAATTTGTTAGCAGATCAAAATGTAAATAATCTGGTAATGAAACAAATCCGTGACATCATCTGCGTTGTCGTTTTCGTGATGTTTTTGACATCAAGCGCAGGTGGTGCCGATTTTGCCGTGCAAGGGTTAACACCGCAAAGTCCGCAAGTTCAAGCGTCGGTTGCCCGCGCGGTCTCTTATTTGGAAAAAAACGGTGCGCAGGAAAACCGTACAGGTGGTAAAGCGCTTATTGGACTTGCGTTAATAAAAGCCGGGGTAAGACACGACCACCCGTTGGTCGTCGCAGCGGTTGGTGACATTCGCCAAAAGCTGAATACGCCGGGTATGGCGTTTACATCTCCGATTTACGACATTGGCATCTCGGCAATGTTTCTTTGCGAACTCGATCCTGTGCTATACCGAGCGGAACTTATCCGCCTTTCTGAACTTATCCATTTCACGCAACAAACGCAGGGAGGTTGGGGATATCTAAGTAACGGCGCACCTACCGGCAACCGCGGTGACATGTCAATGACACAATACGCCGTTATGGGTGCGTGGACATTGCACACGAACGGTATTCCGATTTCGGAACAGATGATGGGTGACGCCGCCAAGTGGCTCCTTTATGTTCAGGCGGAAAACGGCGGCTTTGCATACACGTCTTCTATTGGAAATAATGGCCAGGTGACTCGTGATACCATTAGAAATTCCACTACTGCAGCGGGAATGGCAAGCGTTTATCTTATGCGAGAAATCTTCGGTTTAAATGTCACAGCCTCCAAACGCAAAAAACAAGGCGACGAAGAATTTGTGCCGCCACGAGCGTTTAGAAAGATTCAGCAGCCGGGTGCGGTTGCGCCGGATAAGTTCGACATGAAAAAATACGGGCTAAACGCTAAAGATTTCGAAGTTATGCAAAATCGCGGCGACTGGTGGTTTCAGAATAATTTCATCCCGATCAATCCGAAGGGACAATATTTTTTCTATTATTTATACGCTTTTGAAAGATACAAAAGTTTTCAGGAAGTATCAGAAGGAATATCAGAGGCGTCTCCGTTTTGGTACAACGCAGTTGTTGAATGCGCTTTGAATATCCAAGAGGCGGACGGGAGCTGGAATGCCGGAATCGGCAAACATGTTGACACCGCTTACGGAATACTTGTTTTACTCCGTTCAACAAAGCAAACGCTTGGCAAAGCCGCACTTAGACATGCCGGAGGAAACATGCAAGGCGGACGCGGCCTGCCGAAGTCAACCGATCAGCTTGAAATACGAAACGGTCAGGTGGTGTCGCTTTCGGAACTCGTTTCTGTTGACGCCATGATGGAAAAGCTCGACGAACTGCAAGATTTTGATGACAATGAAATTGATCGGATTTCGAATTTCACAAAAGAAGAAGCGAACCGTGTTTTCGAAAATAAACGAGGCAAAATAACCTCCGGGCTGCAAAGCGGATCACCGCAAACCCGGCATGCAATTGTTCAGCTAATCAAAAAAAGCGGCGACGTAAACTCAACGCCGCAACTTATTTACGCCCTTTCCGATCCAGACGCAACCGTTGCACAAGCAGCACAGGATGCGCTTTTAAGCATTTACCGCGAACCGAAAGGTAAACGGCTCCCGGCAAAGAGCGACCCTGAGTACGAAAAGGTTCGGACCGAACAAATCCAAAAGTGGAAGAATACCGAAATGTTTTGACACCACGAAAAGTTTTGACAGCCGTGAGCGGCAGAAGACTGGGGACCTGCCGTCCAGGCATTCGCTTCGCGTGAAGTAAATCGCCTCCTGCGACCTGCCGTCGAGGCGTGAATAGGTCGGCTTCGTTTTATCACCTATTCACCTGCTCACCTGTCCTATCTCCTATCTCCTCAATTCTACCCATTTACGGTATCGACGGATTTCCAAAACCTTCAGGAAACGGGCTTTTTTCCGACTCGGTGTCATTTTCCGTTACGGCAACGATGACAATGTTGTGTTGGTCGGCGAAATCAACTACTTCCTGCTTGTCGATGAAAATCGTTTTACCCGCTTCAATTGCGAGAACCCGCCCACCGGACTGCACCATTGTCTGTAAAGTTTGGAGTCCGAAAGTAGGCACATCGAACCGCATATCCTGCTGCGGCTTCGCAACTTTCACAACGGTGAAACCGCCGGAAGTGCAGAGCGAACCAGCACGGCGAATACACTCGTCGGTTCCTTCAATCGCTTCCACTGCGAGCACTGCCTGATTTTTAACGCAAACGCTTTGGCCGATGTCGAGCCGTCCCATTTCACGGGCGATTCCCCAACCGAAACAGATGTCTTTCCATTGCGAAGAAGT
>JBOFQC010000152.1:0-2355 GCA_051660725.1 Thermoguttaceae bacterium | reverse complement strand
TTTTCTACTTTTCACTTTTCTGATTGTCTGCGACGTTTTGATTACCAAATTAGAATGTTTTGGGCAATACAATTTTACGAAAGGGGTAATACCTATGAGGAAGATTCTTTTAACAGTTGCCGCTGTTATGCTGTTTAGTTCGTCGGCTATGGCTATGACAGATGATAATTTATTATTTTTTAATATTATCGAATCGAAAGATCCTAATGCAAAGCCATTATGGGTAGCAGCACGTATGTCTGCTGGATCAGGTAATGAGGGCGACATAAAAGGAGTATTGTTTACTTTTATTGGAAAACCATTTGAAGGAGATAAAAATGGTGTTGGATTAAAAGATTGGTTTTTAATTGGCGCAAAAGAATTTTTTGAAGAATCCAAGATTGGTAAGAATAATAGTGGTGATATATTCGGTGTTACTCTATTAGGTAATCAACCTGTTTTGCCAATTTCAGGAGAAAACACAATTGAGAAATTTATTTCTTTTAAAGATCAGGAAAATCCAAATTTAAATTGGGAAAAATTTAGGGATGCAATAATGACAAGTAATGGTGCTATTTATTTGGAGGCCCACGTTCAGTCTATTGACTTTGGTCCAGAAGGGGCAGGAAACAGCATCAACCAAGCAGTATTTAAATTTGGTAGTGACCAAACGATTAAAGAAATTGATCCAACAACACCTGAACCGGCAACGCTTGCAATGTTGGGACTTGCATTATGCGGACTGCCGTTTGCCCGTCGTTTTCGTAGAAAATAAGAGAATTTGAGATCCAACGAAAAGAAATATAATCAGCGGAGCAAAGAGCTTCGCTGTTTTTGTGCGCTGGAATTATTTTGCACGGGTACTACATTACACTTCGTCCCCGAGTCTATTTTGTTAGCATTGTCGTGTTAGTAAACCAGAGGCGATTCCAAAACACTTAACCGCTTGGATACATTATCTTGGTACGGTTGGCTTTGCAAAGATTTCTTGTAATTCGCAACCGCTTGTTCAACATCATTGTTAGATTCGCGGATGTAACCCAACGCATTGAGAGCTCGCGTGTTTTTCGGTTCTGCCGCAACTGCAGCAGCGAGGTAATCAATCGCTTCCTGCTTTCTGCCAAGCTCGAAGTTCAATCTGGCTAGTTCAATTTTCGGGTTCGCAAGCGTTGGATTTAGAATTTCCCAATTTTTCAGTAGCTGAAACGCTTTTTCGCTTTGACCAAGTTCGGCAAACCAAACAGCGAATCCACGATATGCGGCAATGTGGTTCGGGTTTTTATTCAAGCATTGAATGTAATATTGCTCCGCTTGCGCATACTGGGAAGCGTCTTTGTTGATCTGACCGAGCCGGTGATGCAAAGCCGCAATATTATAGTACGCGTCCGCATCGTCCGGATTCGCCAAAATCGCTGACTGAAATGTTTGCAACGCTTCGTTGTACTTTCCTTGATTATATTGGCTCACTCCCGAAGTGTTGTGGTATTGCGAATTTATACTGCTGCAACCACAAAATACACAATGTGTAAATATTAATACAAAAGCAGCAAAAAATTTCTGGTTTACTGTGATTATCATTGCACGGATTCCCGGTTTATACTTCTTTAATAGTATTATGCCGTAGCACGGCATGGCGGTGCGCTTCGCGTGAAGTGTTCCACCTTCCGTTGGTCGGCTACGTTTACCGAAGTTTCGTTGGTTGGTAAAGGTAACCTTCTTTTTTTACCGACCTTAGAAAGGTAACTTTATTGCCGATGTACAGTATATTCAGCGGATATTACTTTATAAACCGCCCCAACGCAATGCCAATTTTACCGCCTGTAGCGGTATTGCCGGGAACAGTAAGTCGGGCTACAATTAAAGAAAGCATTTTCTTCGTTTTAAGTCCGTTTTTTATAGTATCTTATTTAAAATGGGGACAATACAGACAACCAATATAATTATTAGTCAATATTTCGAATTCACTTAGGAGTCAAAATGGCCGAACTCTCAAATAAAGTATCTGCGAAAGAACTAAACCAACTTAACGAAGCAATTGAGCAAATTACAGCCGAAAATGAAGACACGTTGAAAAACATGTACCTGACATTCCGGCTAGGCAATGAGGATTACGGAATAGAAATTCGCTACGTGACAGAAATCGTCGGTATGCAAAAAATTACCGAGGTGCCGGACATGCCACCTTTCGTTAAAGGGGTTGTGAATCTTCGCGGGCAGGTCATTCCCGTACTTGATATGCGGCTTCGCTTTAATATGGAAAGCCGTAATTATGACGAACGAACCTGTATTATCGTTGTAAATATTAACGGTGCTCAGGTCGGTTTGGTCGTAGACACTGTAAATGAAGTGCGAAACATCGACGACGAGCTTATTTCG
>JBOFQC010000151.1:0-3433 GCA_051660725.1 Thermoguttaceae bacterium | reverse complement strand
GCCGCTCGGCCTGCGTATTCCTGCATTAAAGTGTGATACTCGGCTCGGTGACGTAGTTTGAAGACTTCGGAAACGGTTCCGGTCTCTTTGTATGTATCTATCAGTTGGTTTCTAAATGGCGAATAAGTAGTGAACCCTGCTGATAATTGGCCACGATTTTGCAAATCGAGCAACATTCTTGGAACAAGTCGTGAGACTTCTTCCGGTCCCTGCGGCGGACATAACTTTGAAGCAGCACCGCCCGGTAAGTGGTAAATGGCAATTACGCCACATTCGTCGTGCATTGACATTGAGATTCTGGGTGTAAAGGGTGGGGTTTTGAATTAGAAGACAATGGTTGACAGAACTTGAAACACTAGAAGACATTAAGTTGTCAAAAAAACAACTTGAAAAAATTCTACAGTAAAACCTATAAAAAACAAGCACCCGTCTGCCAATTGGAATCCCACTTCATAATATATTATATATAGTTGACACGCACAAACAAAAAATGTAGCATACAAAACAGTAATGTTTAGTTTGCCGGAAAAGTTTAGGGTAAATTCTTTGAAACCATCCCGGTGTAAATAATTCATATTAGGAATTTTTTGATGAGACATATATTTGTAACTGTTGTGTCAGTAGTGGTAGTTTGGTTAGCCGCGATTGGTATGAATACTTCGCTTTTAGCGCAAGTATCAAGTGAGCAACAGGAAAAACCTGTTTCTGTACTTATCGTGACAGGAGTCGATTACCCGGGGCATCCGTGGCGTACTCAGGCAATTGAGTTACGTAAAGCGTTTGGTGAATCCAAGCGAATTGATGTGCGGTTGGTGGAGGATATTGAGGTTCTCGGAACCGATCTTATTTTCGACTACGATGTTTTAATGCTGAACTTCAAAAATTATGATCCGCTTAAAAGAGAAGACGCGGCAAAAAAGAATCTTGTTAAATTCGTCAATGACGGTAAAGGTCTGATGTTTTTCCACTTTACCGCTGGCGCTTTCCAGGAATGGCCGGAATACGAGAAAATTGCCGGACGTATCTGGAATCCTTCGTTTCGAGGTCATGATCCGTACCAACAATTCACTGTGAACGTTGCAAAAAAAGATCACCCTGTGATGCAGGGCATAAACGATTTTCATATTACTGACGAACTTTATACATGTCTTGACGGAGCCCGCGAAATCGAAGTCGTCGCTGAAGCTAAATCGGCGGTTGACGACAAGGTTTATCCAATGGCATTTGTCTTTACACAGGGGAAAGGAAGAGTTTTTCACACCGTTCTCGGTCATGATCAAAAAGCTTTTGAATCTCCTGAACTTGGTCAGATGCTACGTAACGCGGCTCTTTGGTGTGTTGGACGAGAAGTCACACACTAATCTAAAAATTAATACTGAGTATCATATATTCAGATATACTGTTCAACGGCAATAAAGTTACCTTTCTTGTGTTGGGAAAAAGTACGTTTACTTTTCCTAACCAACGAAAACCTCAGCAAAAGAAGCTGACCAAATAGAGGCGGGACACTTCACGCGAAGCTACTTATGCCTGAATGGGTTCCCGCCCATACCGGGCTACGGTATAAATTCGGATAAATACTGTTTGATTGTTTTATTTTTATTAGATTAATATTTTTTTAGAAGGAGAATTGTTGTGGTGAAAGATAATTTATTATCATTTGTTAAAAAGAAAGGTTTTACACTTGTAGAATTACTCGTGGTAATTGCGATTATTGGAATCTTGATAGCACTTCTTTTGCCGGCTGTTCAAGCAGCCAGGGAAGCGGCACGACGTATGGAATGTTCGAATAAGATGAAGCAGCTTGGCTTGGCACTGCACACATATCATGACACGTATAATCGCCTGCCGCACGGTTCAGTACAAGGAACTCCGTCACGTTGGGGGTGGCAACCTCGTATGCTTGCCTTTATTGAAGGTGGTGCGGAGTATTCGCAGTACAATTTTAATCTCGCTTCGTGGGAAGAGCCGAACTGGTCACTGGTTCGTGAACGTCATACCCAATTCTTATGCCCTTCCGACGCTTTCTCTTCGGAAAAATCAGAGCAGGAGTTTTTTGCCGCTGATGGTGGCTGGTCGCTTTACCAATCTGATTACGGTGCCGTTATCGGTGATTACAATAATATTTCCGGTATTGGTGAAGACCCATCTTTTGGAAACGTAGGATTAACGGTTAAAACGGTTCGCGGTATGATCGGACGTTGGGAATGGGCAACTGATTTCGGTGGTGTCACCGACGGCTTGTCAAACACGTTTATGCTTGGAGAATGTATCGGAAGACTTAGTATTGTACAGAATTATCCAACTCAATGTTGGGCGACAACAGCGCATCCGATCAACTACATGAATAAAGACTTGATTGCCAACAAACCTGATCAAAATGGACCTGTTGGACCACGCTGGGAAGAATCGATTACATTTAGAAGTTTCCACACCGGCGGCGCGCAATTCGCTTATGGTGACGGTTCCGTTCACTTCGTGTCGGAAACAATAGCTGGCGAGATTTACCGTGGTTTCGCTTCACGTTCTGGTGGCGAGTCGGTTTCGATACAATAAAAAAAGGAGATTTTACATTGTCAATAATAACAAACAAATTTAGCATTGGAACCGCAGTCACATTTGTTGTGCTCTTTGTCTCCTTGATGTGTTCAGGTTGCGGAGGTGGAAGGCCACCAGTTGCAAAGGTTGAAGGAACAGTAACTTACAAAGGCGCGCCAATACCGAACGGTTCTATTACATTTGAAGTGGAAGGTGGACGAGCCGGGACAGGCAAAATTGTTGACGGAAATATTGTGGATGTGTCAACATTTGAACCGAATGATGGTGCTCCGGTCGGCAAAGTAAACATTGCGATTCAGGCTCGCGAAAAAGTCGAAGAAGTAATTGTCGCCTCGAATAATCCTGGTGAAACTAATATTTCCGAGAACTACATGGGAATGGGGGGGAAATCGTTGATACCGCCGCATTACAATAAACCTTCCACGAGTAAATTGACTCATACAATTGAAAAAGGTAAAGTCAATACTGTTAATTTGAATTTGGATTAATTGCAGCCGAATAGGAAATACTGACCATCAGCTAAATTGTGCATAAAATTTTTCATTCAAGTTAGCCCCGGAGCCGATTTATGCCTGAACGGCAGGTTCCTCCGGGGAGTCATCGCCGAGCAGGGCTCGGCGGCTAACATGCAAAATTATCCTGACGCTCAGTAAAGCCTAATTGCTCAAAGCCTTATGTCGAAAATTTGTAAAAGTTTTTTGTCAACCAATATTTACTTATCACTTAATTTCATATTTACATTTATTAGGAGAATTTTATGCAAAAAAGCAAAGTGAATCGACGAAATTTTTTGAAAGCGTCAGCTGTAACAGGTGCAGCGTTAACATCCGGCTTATCATTAAGCCGTTCTGCTCATGCGAAAGGTGACGGAGTT
>JBOFQC010000150.1:0-3162 GCA_051660725.1 Thermoguttaceae bacterium | reverse complement strand
GGCACCAATTACGGAAGACGGCACAACAAGCGGCGAAGCAACGACAACGCTAACAGCACCGGCTGTTTTCAAAAAATCACGTCGTGAAAACGCGGAGTTGTTCTTACTCTTTTTCATAAATACTCTCCTGGGTTGGATGGATTTTAATAAAACGGAAGTTCCGCTGCTGCTTCACTTCCGGCTCGTAAATGTATAGGGCTACAGAATACAGACTTGTAATGCCTTGTCAAAACCTACTGGAAAATAATCATTCGTTAGTATTCAAGTCGAAATTCAGGTCCTTATTTGGTCCTGTAATATTTGTCTTCATCGTTGACTGGCTATTAAACTTCGCAGGAATCGCTTCAATTTTTCCGTCAACGGGCGACATTGAGCGCTCGAACATTGGATTGTCTTTGCGTTCTTGAATTTCTTCAGGAGTCGGTTCCCGCAAACTGGAAAAACGGACGAACATTTCACCGCCCGAAACGCGGGTACTGTATTTTCCGTCAACGATTTCCGCAGCGGCTGAATTACCCGTTAAGCCTGATGGCAAAAACGATATGGTTCCATTTTTAATCGGAACTCCGTCTAGAGTAACGTTTCCGCTCACAGGAATCAAGCCATCACGTTTACATCCGGTAAATAAAATCAGCAAAAAACAAAAAACAAAAGATATTTTATAAATAAATCGCATTTTAAGTTGAAAATAATGTTGAAAGTGAAAATACGTACTTGGAACCGCCTGTCATGACCAGCGACTCAACACAATGATAAAATTTTTCTGACAATCAGCAATCAATATTACGGAGCTGCAACCGATTCGCCGCCCGCTCCCGTTGACATGCACCGCCAAACATGTTGGCTTATCGTTTCGCTATTAAAGTGTACTGAACCGTCACCGTAAGCTGAGTTTACCCCGCCTGTGTGGAAACTGCGAGCCGTCATTCGGGCACTATATTGGTTACCAGGTGCTTGACACGGGTTGATTATCGCACGACCACCCTTGCCAACAGAACCGGGTTGGTAACCACCCTGTACTTCGTTAATATCTGGACCAACAGCGTTTGGCGAGTAATACGCATTGAAACCGGAACCAAGTCCGATCATTGTGTCGCCGTAACGTGTTTCGTTCGGCAAACTTGTTGACGGCGTAACTTCGGAAATGAAAAGAGTATTACTCAACCCGTCTGTAACTGTAGAAAAAGTAGTGCATGTTTCAAGCTTAAACGGAATACCGGTTGTAATGTAAGTGAAATCATTCTCAACTAAATTAGTCAATGGGAACGCGGAATGTCGGTTATTTGCGATATTATAATTGTCCGGACCCATATTTGCGGCGTAATTGAAACGGTATCGCGACCATTCAGGTTGAGCTCCTGGATCGGGAGATAACGGCGTTGCTCCTTGTGTCGGACAAATAAATGCCGGAAGTTTTGCCTGCATAAATGCTCGTCCCGGCCAAGTAACCGGATCACCGGGAACTCCAACGTCAGATAAATTACATACCCAGGGCGAATATGGTTGGTTGGGATCACCCCGGTATTTTCCTTGAGAAAACGCATCATAATGCGAAGTCTGTTCCATGTACGGTAAAATTCTTATTACCCACGACGCACAATACCAGTTCCACCCAGCAGCTACCGGATCATAAAATAACATTGCCGCCGGAGGTAAACCACTTTGGTGAGCGTCAGCGTAGTTATGAATTGCTAAGCCGATTTGCTTAAGGTTATTTGTACACTGCATTCTTCTGGCCGCTTCACGTGCCGCTTGAACGGCTGGTAAAAGCAACGCGATAAGAATTCCGATAATTGCAATCACAACCAGCAATTCAACGAGCGTAAATCCTCTTGGTTTCTTTTGGCTGCTTCTTTTGATAGGCTTAACGTAAACTGAATTTTGCATTACATATCCTCCTAGAGTTTTTAAAAAGAAAAAATGAATATCCACATTGTTTAATAATACGTGGTCGTTTATGGACTGCCAAGAATATTGGCAGGTTCGTTTAAAAATTGACCACCAACAAATTATATCGATTTTAGTATTTTACAGATAATTTCTGTTTGTGTCGTTCGAAATCTACCAATTACGATTTTTTAAACACAGTTACCGCTATTACACAAGACTGTTGCAGGTTTTGTTTCGATTCAAGATTGGTTCAAAAATGCTTTGGGCGATTTGCCGATGTATTTTTTAAACACGGTAGCGAAATACTGACTGGACGCGAACCCACAATCCAGAGCTAATTCTGTAATTGCGACTTCAGGATGTTCACTAAGTAACTGTGCGGCGTACTCAATTCGTAGTTTGTTAAGAAAGTTTTTGGGCGACATGTTCGTAAGCTGACGAAAATATGTGCCAAAGCTGGAAATGCTCAAGCCGCATTGTTTGGCCATTTCAGGAAGCGTCCACTGGTAGAAAAGCTGGCCCGGGTGCATTTGCAATTCCTTTATGAAACTCTGTACCAGTCTTATTGTGAGCGAAGTCTCAGTCCACTCGTCGGAAGAATAGGTTTCCAGAATTCCAATCAACTGAAAAAGAATTTCGTTTATTACAATTGCGATTTGCGAAAACTGCCGGTCATTCTCGTTTTTTTTCAGAATAGTAAACAACCGGTTCCACGTATCAATTTTCTTGTTTTTCGGACGTATTACCGGATATGGATTCTTTACAATTAAATCAGCGAGTTTCTCTTTGTCGGAGTCAGTAAGAATAATCCAGTGCGGCCATTTCCAGCGCTGGTTCGGATACGCACCGCCAACGTCAATTACCATCCATTGCAAAAGGCCAACCGAAATGTTTGGGTTTCCAATTTTGTGCAACTGCCACGGACAAGAAATAGCCAAATCACCCGGGTTAAGTTGGTTTGCCGCTTCAAGCGTCGAAAAGACATTGTTTCCGCTTGCCTGAAACGAAATTTCAAGTCCTTCATTTCTGTGCCAGGGTAGCCCCCAGTTTTGCGGAACAGTTGCATTCCAGAATCCGAGCATTTTCAGTCCCGGTAGTATTTCTTTCGGGATAGTTGTGCCGGGATAATGACCGTGAACGAGAGATTTTGTGTCTATATCTCCGTTTTTTGCTGCCGTTACCAATGGTTCGCAAGTATCCGCACAATAAACCGTTTGATTACTGCGAAATATAGGGGGCCTTTCCCGTTTCATAACTTAATTACGTAATACC
>JBOFQC010000149.1:0-3071 GCA_051660725.1 Thermoguttaceae bacterium | reverse complement strand
GCATTTACCAGCGAACCTGAACCGCAAAATAATCCAAACAGTGGAAAAAACGCTGTTTTCAAACGCCTAATCGTGAACTTTTATTGGAAAGTACAGTATATTTAAACATCCGTTGAATAATCGAAAAATATTTTCTGCGTAAGTGCGACTAAATTTATGTGGGTATCGCATTGGACCAAAAAAATTGTTATACTCAATTCGAGAGCCTGTAACATATTATGCGTCAAGTGAGAGAAAATTCGGAATTGCCGCAAATCAGGTTTCTGTAGAAATTAGTATACTGTCGCTCGGCCAAAACTGCATGTTTGCTAGTGCTGGGCATGTAAGGATATTCATTACAAAACAGTAAAAAACTCGGAAAAGGAGCCGACCGATTCACGCCTCGACGGCAGGTCGCGGGAGGCGGAATACTTCACGCGAAGCTACTTATGCCTGAACGGCAGGTTCCTGCCCATACCGTGCTCCGGTATAAATGGTTTTGTCTACCCAAAGTCAATGCAATATGTCGTTTACATACACAATACAAAATATCATGAGTTCGAAAAAACGCACCCTTTCAGTCGGACATGTTTCATTATTCATGTCGTTTTTGCTTGGATTCTCTTTTATTGTTTCGTTGAAAACCGTTTGCGGCGTAGCACTTGCCGCCGACACGAAGAACACGAAAGAAATGAATGACACCCCGGAACTGACCGAGGTTGAGAAACAGGAAAAAGCCGCGGTTGACCGATTCTGGACAATGCTCGAACGTGCTCCTCGCCGAGGCACCGCTTTGGATCGAGTATACGGATATTATGTTGACAGCGGACAAACCGACCAGCTTCTCGCCAAATGCAACCAAGCAACAGTCGATTCGCCAAAAAACGCAAAAGCCTGGCTCTTGCTGGGATTGGTTGCGTCACGACGGAATGATGACGCCACAACGATAAAAGCATTTAAACAAGCTGAGTCGCTCGACGAGAAAGACGCTCTTGCATCCTACTATCTCGGAGAAGTTTTCATTACTCAAGGACGTCTTCGCGAAGCCGCTGAATCACTTGAATGCTCTTTGCAAAGAAAACCTGCCCGGACTGAAATCCTTGCGATAATGCAAACGCTGGGAAGAGTTTACGAACGGTTCGGTGAACGTGAAAAATCACAGGAAATTTGGAAACGAATGGAAGAAACTTTTCCAAACGATCTCGACATACTCGTTCGAATAGCCGAAACTTTGGAAGAAGAAGGTAAACAAGAAGAAGCTCTTGAACGTTATAACCAATTGATAAAATTGAGTAAAAACGACAATTACGCCAGAGTTCGGAACACTCTCGCCGCCGCGGATATTAAAGTCCGTATGGGAAATAAACAAGAAGCAATTGCTGATTTTGAAATGTTGCTAGACCAGCTTTCCGGTGAAAGTTGGCTGGCAGATTCCGTGCGTGATCGTGTGGAACGTCTGTTCGTGCGCCAAGCGGATTATGCCGGACTCGCGATTTACTACCAAAAACGGCTCGAAAGGCATCCAAATGATCTTGATACGTGTCGCCGTCTTGCTGTTGCGTATGTACGACTTGGCAGAAACGATGACGCCAAAAAACTACTCAAAAACACATTGGAAAAAGCCCCGTCAAATGTTCAACTGCGTCTTGCGCTGATTGATTTGCTCGTAAACGCTAAAGATTTTGACGAAGTTGATGCCCAATACGTAAAACTCAACGAATTTGATCCGGGCAATCCAGACCACATCACACAACGTGGCTTGGCTGCACTTGAAAATAAAACACTCGACGAAGCAACACGAAAAGCCAACGCAGCAAAAATCTGGCTCACGATTCTGGAAGGAAACAGTAACGATGTGTCGCGTGTTATTATGGTTGCAGACCTGATGAATGGTGGTAACATTCACGACGAGGCCGAAAAATTATACAAAAAAGCGGTTGCGCTGAGACCGGACGACCCGGGATATAAAGAATACCTCGGATTCTTCTATCACCGTTTGGACCGAAAAGACGAAGCTTTGGCAACCTTGCGAGAAATCGCTTCAGGTAATAGACGTAATGCTCAGAATCTCGCTCAGTTAAGTGGTATTCTCTTTCCACTCGGTTACAAAGACGAGGCTTTGGCCGCACTTGACGAAGCTACAACACTTACGCCGAACGATTTTCTACTTCAGCTCCGATATGCGGATTGGCTTGCTGACCAAAAAGATTATGCAAAAGCATTTGAGCGAATCGCAATTGTGGAAAAACTTGTGGAAACCGACGACGAACGCAACGCTTTCACAAGATCGGAAATACAAATTCTACAGCTTGGTGACAAATTAAACGAAACGGCAGACGCACTTACCGAAAAATTAACTGCCGCAGACGATAAAAAAGCGGTTTGGGATTGGTGGCGTCTTGCAATGTACCGACAAGCTCAAGGCCGTTATGTCGAAGCTGTCGAAGCAATTGAACAAATTCTGCCGAAAACAGTCACAAGTGCCGGAAATACCAAGTTAGATACGAATCCGGACGCTTCGCAAACGAAACCAAACGTACCACTTCTGGTATTGCAAACCGCAGCTGATCTTTATTCGAAAAATTACGACGAAAAACGGGCAGCTGATATTTTTACGCTGCTTGCCTCCGCAGACGCACCTCGCCGTGTTGAACATTTGAAACGCTTGGCGTGTTTGCAACGTGATATGGGACAAGCGGACAAAGCAATTGAAACGGCACGGCTCGTAATGGCAACTGGAGCGGGTAACGCAGCAAACAGCCGTTTTTACGCCGACTTGCTCTTGGGATTTGGAAATCGGGCAGACGGTATTGAAGCGTTGAGACGAGCAGTTCGTCTCGACCCGAAAGATGAGGTTTCGCTTTCCACTCTCGCAAATGTACTTAGTGATAACGGTCAATTCGACGAAGCAATTGAAATACTTTGGCGTTTATACGAAAAGAATGAGGACATCGAAAGCAAATTGTCAACGGTGTCACGTATGGCTTTCGCTTACCAGGATGCCGGTCAGTTCGACAAACTGGTTGAACGGTTACGGCAGAATACCAAGCCGGGCGAGTCACGGCGTGAAGCGGCGTATTCTTTAGCTCAAG
>JBOFQC010000148.1:0-13613 GCA_051660725.1 Thermoguttaceae bacterium | reverse complement strand
CTTGCGGCTGAAGTACTACAAGTGATAATTGGTTCGTGTCAATATTCGGATCAACTCCAGGTGTCGAAACGCTGACCCGGTAATATCCCGGCGCACTTATCGGAATCTGCCAATTCCCACGAGCCTGATAAATCGGTTTACCGTCCGCTTGCTGTGAAATAAATGTGTTGTCCGGGCTGTTATCATACTTCATGTCAAGTGTTGTTTTGTCGATAACATTGCCAAACGGATCCTCAAGCGTAAACTCGAGCCGGTTGTTTAACGTTGATAATCCAGTGATGCGGCACGTGACCTCGATCCCTTTTGGATCAGTGAAAATATTATTCTGGCTCTGCGCAGAGAGAAAAACCGTTGGGCTTTCGACCAGTTCGACACCGGCAATGTCAACATTTCCTTGCAAATCCTGCCTTCTTCCGCGGGCAACAAGGAAACCGATCTGAACCGTATCGGTGTCAGAAGCAAGAGCGGATGCTGTTGCTGCCGTTTCCAATCTCGGTACAGAATTTAAGAATTCCGCAGAAATCGGACCAATTGTAACTTCACGCCAGCCGTTAGGACTTTTAATTGGAGCTGAAGTTAATTTTTTTGCCAACCGTCCGGTTTTGTCGAAGAAATTCACGAACATTGTCACTTCGCTGTTCTGGATTCCTTCCGTTCGCACCAACGATTTCGCAGTGTAACTCAACCCAGGAAACACAGGGACTTTCGGAGATTGGATTTGCGCACTCCCACCCTCAATATTAATGCGGAGCGCCCGATAATTGACTGGATTCGCAAGTGATTCAATGCCAATTTTTTGGTACTCCGGGAACCCGAGTTTCACAACTCGCGTCCATGAATCCGGCCAATTGTCAAAGTTCGCGTCAGTCTTCTCGTCAAAGAAACAACGGTAAATGACGTTGTCGCTTGCGCCGCGATGAATAACGCCCGGTATCGGCGGAGGCGGCGGTTCCGGCTCCGGTTTGATATACTCGGGGTCAACTTTCGCCCGATGTTTGTCAGCCTCCTCGTAAATCGAAGTTACGTCATTTGGGGTCGGCATCTGCAAATCCGCCGGAATCGGACGTCGATTACGAGACGTAGCTCCCCTTCTTTCCTGCGATGTAACTAATGGAACGACGAGGAAAAAAATGAAGCAAACAAGCAGTGAGGTGAATATTATTGACTTGCGCGTTGTCATTACTGATGTTTTTCTTGCTTTATTGGAAAAACGAAAATTGCCATGAGATCAAAAATTTTTGATTATTGCTTTCAGTATAACTTGGTTTTTTTGATTAGGTAGTACATGGTTTCGTAAGCCCACTTTACCCGCCAACTTACGTTGGCGGCTCGCTGCGTGTGACGCTGTGCGATTCGCTGTGTGTGTTTCGTTGGTTGGTTTCTGGCGGTTAACGGAACCGTTTGCGGATAATGGCAAACGTTACCATTAGAAAAAACACCCCAAAACCCGAGACAGATAAAACGTAAATTCCAAAATACCAACCGACACAAATGCAAATGAGCATGTAACTTAACCGGTTTTGCCAACTTTTTCTCGAAAAAAGCAACGCGAAAAATATTCCGACAGGAATAGCAAGCAGCAAACCGAGCCAATGCCGTTTAATTTCCGTACCGAACAGGAAACAGAGCATATCAATCAGAAAAGGAAAGCAAACTAATTTTACAGGCACGACTTTCTTATCAAAAGAAATCATTCCAGCAGCAAGTAAAACTGTCAGCACGGTTCCGTAAAACAAAATCAGTGCAAGCGACTGTTCAAGAGCAAATGAAACGTCCCTTTCACTTAGAATATAAAAAGCAGTAGCGCCGAAAAAAAGTGCGCAAACCGACTCAATCAACGGGTAACGGAAACTTATTGGTAAACGGCAGTCACGGCATTTACCGCCTAACAGAACCCAACCGATTACCGGCAAATTATCGTACCAACGAATCGAATGCTTGCAGCGGGGACAGTGCGAACCGGGATGTGACAGACTCATTCCGAGTGGTAAACGGTATATCACGACGTTTAGAAAACTGCCTATTACCGACCCGAAAACTGAGAACCAAAATATTATAAATACGTTAAGATTCACCACGAAATAACACTAATTTTGTTTTTAAAGAATTGCAACTGCCCGAGTTGGGGAACCGTCCGCTTTTTCAATGTTAAGCGGAAAACAACAGAGTGTAAATTTTTCCGGGTACACTGGCAATTCAGACAAATTCATCAACCCTTCAAGAATGATTACCGGCGGCTTGTTTCGCAAAAGAATCCGGTGACAAACCGCGTCGTCATTGGCGGAGTCCTCGTTTTCCGACTTTATGCTCGAAAGTGATGGTGTGTCGAATCCCAACAACTCCATTTTATGGTTTAGCATCCATTGAGCCGATTCAACCGTGACGGAGGGGAAAGAATCATAATACTTTGCTTCGCCAAACTTATTTTCCCAGCCGGTTTGAATTATTATTCGGGTACATTTATTGAACGCTTCGGTATACGGTTCGAGAATTTCTGGCGTGATTTTTAAACCGTTTCGACTTTTCTTCAGTTCGTCCGTAAGTGAAATCAACGCAGCTTCACCGTAAAACGTTTCGAGCGGAATTTTATCAATGCTGGTTCCTCTCGGCACATAATGGAGCGGCGAATCCAAATGGGTCCCCAAATGCGAATTCATAGTCCAACGGGAAGTAAGAAAACCGTCACTTGTGTAATGGCTTACGGTTTTGGCCTCGAAACCGGGGTCGCCGGGATACACTGGCATACCGGCCACCAAGGGGCGTGTCAGGTCAATTAATTTCGGCATTGATTATAATGGAGATAAATTCCGGGTTGATTCAAAGGCACAAAACATATACCGGAGCCCGGTAAGGGCGGTGCGCTTCGCGTGAATAGGTCGGCTCCTTTTCCGTGTTTTTCAATGTTTAATGCTGATTATCTTGAGCTTACCCTAAATTGGAAAACATGCAGTTTGTGCCGGGCGACAGTATAAACAGGCAAGTTTGTCAAACCAAAGCGATAAAACCACATCTTATTGACGGCTAATAGCATACATAATACAATTATTAGCATACAAAAGCAACCGTTGGCTTTGAAGGACACTTCTTTGTACGCTTTTTCAGCAGCAAAAAATGAATTATCTCGACAACCACGCAGTAATTATAGCGGCAGTACCGCTGGCACTTTATCTTACATGGGTAATTGGGCTAAGACTTCGACGTAAACCAACTGTAATTTCAGGGCCTACAGACTTTCTACTGCTCGGTTTCGCTGTTGTCGGACTAATGTTCGTCGGACCGATAAAATTACTTTTTCCAATCGGCGCACTTATGATTTGGAAAAGTGCCACTTACGGGATGCTGATTTCTCTTTATTTTCTTTTCGTAGTTCTTTTTGGCGGAATTATCGGACCGCGAATCGTTATTTATAACATTGACGGTTCAAAATTCACTACTGTTGTCGACAAACTGCTTGCCAATAGCGGAGTCGAATCAACCGGTAACTGCATAAATATTCCGAACATTGGCGTTCAATTTTCTTACGATGTGCAAAAATGGGGACGCTGTGTCGTGCTAAGACCTACTCGCCGCAACCAAAACATCGCAGGTTGGGTTCAGCTGCAAAAAGTTATTTGCGAATACGTTTAGTCTAACCCAGCACTGCGCCAGCTCCGTTTCACTCCGCCGCCTTGTACCGGGCTATTGACAGTACGACCCTGCGGGTCTGGATTCCAAAAAGCAATTTTCGTGAATGGGTAAGAAATATTGAAGCATGTTAGTCGTGCAATAATGCGTATATTTCAGGACTGAATAATTTGCCGCGGTTTTTCTTTTTTTCTCGCTTCATGCAATGTTTTTACACGTGCGAAAAGAACGTCGTAGTCTTCCGGGTAAATTTTAAGCGCCTGATTGAAACAATCGAGCGCTTCGTCGAACTCACCTAAAACATGATGCAATTCGCCTTTTCGGAACAATATTGTATTATCTTCAGGATTCATCTTGTTAGCGGAATTATAACAATCAAGAGCTTTACGGTGATCCTCGATAAGCGAATATGTTATTCCCAGGCACTGAAGTGCACCAACGTTGTACACATTAAGAGTGATTGATTTATTTAAAGAGTCAATGGCTTTCTCGTATTGGGAAGTCAGGCCGAGTACAATTCCTTTTCGCATAAGACACTCTGAATCGTTTGGATCAATTTCGAGTGCTTTGTCGTACCAATACAAAGCAGATTCGTAGTCTTTATCATCTGCAAAAGAAATACCCATCCAGTACATCGCCATGTTGTTCCAAGGTTGAATAGCCAAAACATTTTTGAAGCATTCAACCGCTTCCTTATTTTTATCCGTCAGACACAAAGCGATACCTCTCTCGTAGAGCGAATCTGGATCAGTTTCGTCCGAACACAGAACTCTATCCGCCCACTGTATCACGCGGTCAAATTTGTCAAGAAAGTGAAAAACACTTGCTTTTCCCAACATCGGATCAAAGTAATCGGGCCTGATATCCAACGTGTAATCAATCCACCTGTATTTACTTCCCGATTCTCGTCTGAGTAACATTGCTTTTCCTAGCCAGTGCGGAATTTCCCGAGCCGTAAAGCTGATATAATTCGCTCTTTCGAAACAATCCTGCGCAAGATCGAATTGTTTCATGTTATGAAGAACGCAGCCCATCCAGTACATTGTATAACAGTCGAGCGGTTTGAATGCAACTGCTGCGTCGAAACAATGCAAGGCTTCGTCGTAATTTAATGCTTTAAGTTGAGCTCTACCAAGCCAAAAAAAAGTATCCGAGTTAAATGGTTCAAGTTCAGTACCTTTTTTACACCAGTTAACAGCTTCTTGCGGATCGGAAGTTTCATCAAGAATTAGAAAAATCCCTAAAACAACGATTATATAGTAATCTTCAGGTAGATTGTTGTCTTCAATCCATTTAATCGCTTGACGGAGCTTGGCAATTTGTGCTGGGTAATCCGGACCGTTTAAATGCGC
Source organism: Thermoguttaceae bacterium (assembly GCA_051660725.1). Classification (GTDB taxonomy): domain Bacteria; phylum Planctomycetota; class Planctomycetia; order Pirellulales; family Thermoguttaceae; genus JAVBSX01. Next base: position 8,637 of record JBOFQC010000148.1, on the reverse strand, counting down.
AAGAGCCGCTTCAAACATTAATCGGTAATCTTCGTCGCCCGCTTCTTCTGCTGCATCACGACAACGGTCAAGAATATCTATAGATATCTGACGTTTTTCTTCCGTTTCATGCGTATCAATTGGTAAACCAGCGTCTCGATACAGCGCAATTCTAGCTCTCCGATCCGAAATCGGATGCGAAGCTCTAAACTGTTTTTGTGTGTCGGTTGCTTGTTTTTCCATTATCCAATTAGGCTTCTCTATCTTATAATACCGTAAAATATACTACTATTCTGTCGCCCGGAATAAGTTGCATGTTTTCAAATGTTGGGAAAACAGAGGATAATCAGTTCCAAACGTTGAAAAACTCGGAAACAGAGCTGACCAGCGGGAGGCGGAACACTTCACGCGAAGCGCACTGCCCATACCGGCTCCGGTATATACGGTAATTTTATGCACTTCACGTGAAACGCAATGCAAATGCCGGGCTCCTGTATATATAATAAACTGATATTAGAAAAAAATCAAACTAATACTATGAGTACCGGATAAATTTTTTTGTTAATGACGCTCGCAATCACTTAAAAAATTATAAAAAACATCGCGTCGCATTGGGACAAAACCGGCGTCTGAAATTGCAGAACGTATTTGTTCCTCATTTGTACGGTAAATCGTTCCTGCTGCAGCCACTACATTTTCTTCGATCATAACGCTTCCGAGGTCGTTTGCGCCAAAATGCAAAGCAAGCGGTCCTATAATCATACCTTGTGTCACGCAACTGGCCTGAATATTGCGAAAATTATCAAGAAAAAGTCGGCTGACAGCAAGAGTTTTTAAGTACTCCCAAGAGCCGAGCTTACTTGATAGGCGGCCTGACTTGACCAAATCAGTATTATTTGGTTGAAACGTCCAACAAATAAAGGCGGTGAAACCGCCGGTTTCGTCTTGCAAATCGCGGAGTCTGGACAAATGTTCGACGCGTTCTTCCGGCGTTTCGACATGTCCGAACATCATTGTTGCACTCCCACGTCCACCCATTTTGTGCCATGAGCGGCAAACTTCGAGCCATTTTTCTGCGTTTGCTTTTTTAGGGCTCAGGTCGTTTCTGACTCGATCAACCAGAATTTCCGCACCGCCGCCCGGTAAAGAGCCGAGTCCGGCTTTTCGTAGCTGATACAAAACTTCTTCAATTGGCAAAGTAAATTTTTCAGAAAAAAATACAATTTCTGTAGGACTGAATCCGTGAACATTGATTGTTGGAAAATTTTCTTTAATTGAACGTATCATATCCAAATACCATTCAAACGGCAAATCTGGATGCAGTCCACCTTGCAGAAGAATTTGATTTCCGCCAATTGCAATTATTTCGGAAATTTTTGCAAAAAGAGTTTCACGGTCAATTACGTACACTTCGGGACTGTAATTATTCCGGTAAAATGCGCAAAATTTACACCCAGAGATACAGCCATTCGTATAATTAATATTTCTTTCAATATTATAGGTTCTGAAATTTTCGGGATGAAGCTTTTGACACATTTCGTCAGCCGCCGCAGAAATTAGCGGAAGATCATTTGATTTAAGAAGTGCGACAGCGTCGCTGATTGAAAGCCGATTACGCAAGAGCCTAGAGTAGAAGAACCGGATTTGATAGTGAATGAACAGAACCGATCAGATCAACCAGTGAGCCGTGTTATACTGCACGTGGTCAATGTGTTGCAGTTTACTCGCTTCGTAAACCTTTGCTTTTCCCACAGGGTAAAGCAAGGAAAACTGCAATATAATGACCACTCATGGTATAATTGTCTCGAAACCGAACAACTCACTGAAAAGCGGAGGGCACGGGACTCGAACCCGCAACCCGGTAAAGGGCACCTCATTTCCAATGAGGCCGCTAGCCATTCGCTTACCCTCCGTAAAAAACATTTCGTAATAAATATACCACGAAAATATTTCCACGCAAGCGGTACAATCTTGGCATGTTTCGTGTATAATTATCAGTGAGTGATTGGAATTGTTAACATTTGCGAAAAATTTGAGCCGGTTTGCTAAGGTAAAAATACTCGCTACTCAGATTTTGCCACTCCGCTTAACTTCGTCTTAAAAAAAGTAGAACGCAATTTTTTTGAAATCATCAGTAAATCTCAATTTAGCATCACATGTTCGGCAGGCAACATTACCCGGCGACTAGAGTTTGCGGCATGCAATCTACGCGGAATCTGGCCTTGAAGCCCCCCTTGTGGACTTGAAGTTTTTTAGTATCTTATATCGCTTTGCTAGAGTGAGGTATTGCTACCACGATTACGGGGCAATGTTTGAACGTATAATGTTCCGCCAAACTCTGTAAAATGCACTGAAAGTAAAGCTAGTGTAGCTCAATTGGCAGAGCAGTTGATTTGTAATCAACAGGTTGCGGGTTCAAGTCCCATCACTAGCTCTGCAAATTAGAGATGTGAAAGAAAGTTAAAAAAGTAAAATTACGACTAAATTTTTTAGTTGATCTTTATTACTTTTAGAATTTCACTTTCCTTGCCAAAAGGGGGATTTCCCGAGCGGTCAAAGGGGGCAGACTGTAAATCTGTTGTCAACGACTTCGGAGGTTCGAATCCTCCATCCCCCACTTTTAGGCTTCTAAAGATGTCAGGCTTCAGGCGTAGCATACCGCTATTTCTGGAGCCTGATGTCCGAAGCCTTGCTAGTGCTTTCAAAAAGCCTAAAAAGGCGGGTGTAGCTCAATGGTAGAGCCATAGCCTTCCAAGCTAAAGACGAGGGTTCGATTCCCTTCACCCGCTTACATGATTGCCTGCTCTAAAGACAACAGCGGCAATGATTTACCATGCGTAGCCATTGAACTACAGTTTTCCTAATTTTACCCGCGGGAAAAGCAAGGGTTAACAAAGCGAGTGAACTGTAACATAATGACCACGTCCAATATAATACTGGTTTGGCAAAACTGAACCAGGCAAACTACAGTACACCCGCTGTCGTAGCTCAGTCGGTAGAGCACATCCTTGGTAAGGATGAGGTCGTGAGTTCGATTCTCACCGACAGCTTCAGGATGTTCAGCCCAAGTTCGTAGGATTTGGGTGACAAACAATTAAAGATATAACGTGAGTCGTAAAGCGTGAGTCGTGAGACGTGAACGGTATTTACGGCGACTCACGAACCACGATTCACGCAGTAAACCTTATTCAACATGGAGATATAAAACAATGGCGAAAGACGTATTTCAGAGAACTAAACCTCACGTCAACGTCGGAACCATCGGTCACATCGACCACGGCAAGACGACGCTGACCAGTGCTATTCTCGCAGTTCAGGCTCAGAAGAACCTTGCTAAGGTCAAAAGTTACGCTGATATCGCGAAAGGCGGTACAGTTCGCGACGCTACAAAAACAGTTACAATTGCTGTCGCTCACGTCGAATATGAGACCGACAAAAGACACTACGCTCACATCGACTGCCCGGGTCACGCGGACTTTATTAAAAACATGATTACCGGTGCCGCCCAGATGGACGGTGCAATTCTGGTCGTCGCTGCCGACGCTGGCCCGATGCCGCAAACACGTGAACACGTGCTTCTTGCTCGTCAGGTAAACGTGCCGAAGCTCGTTGTATTCCTTAACAAAATCGACCTCCTTGACGATCCGGAACTTCTCGAACTCGTTGAACTCGAAGTTCGTGAACTTCTTTCGAAGAACGGATATCCGGGAGAAGAGGTTCCGATCATCCGTGGTGTTGCTCGCGATGCCCAACAAAAACCAGGCGATCCAGCAGCTTCGAAATGCATCGGCGAACTGATGGACGCGATTGATTCGTACTTCCCGGAACCGGAAAGAGAACAAGACAAACCGTTCCTTATGGCTGTCGAAGACGTGTTCTCAATCGAAGGTCGTGGAACAGTTGCCACTGGTCGTATTGAACGTGGTCTCATCAAAGTCGGTGAAGAAGTCGAAATCATCGGTTTCACTGACGAAAAACGCAAAACAGTATGTACCGGCGTTGAAATGTTCAACAAAACACTCGATCAAGGTATGGCTGGCGACAACGTTGGTCTCCTTCTCCGCGGTGTAAAACGTGAAGATATTCAACGTGGTCAAGTACTTGCAAAACCGGGTTCAATCACCCCGCACACAGACTTCGAAGCAGAAGTTTACGTTCTCTCGAAAGAAGAAGGTGGTCGTGCTACTCCGTTCTTTAGCGGATACCGCCCGCAGTTCTACTTCCGTACAACTGACGTAACCGGATCACTCACACTTCTCGGCGATGCTGAAATGTGTATGCCCGGCGACAATGTCAAGCTGAAAGTCGAACTTATTTCACCAATCGCCATGACAGAAAACGCACGTTTCGCTATTCGCGAAGGTGGTCGTACAGTCGGTTCCGGCGTTGTGACAAAAGTACTTAAATAAGAAGATAGGAAATAGAAGATAGGAGATAGGAGATTTTTCACCTAACTCCTAACTTCTTTTCCTTTCAGGGGAGTAGTTTAGTGGTAGAACTGCGGTCTCCAAAACCGCTGGTGGGGGTTCGATTCCCTCCTCCCCTGCTTTGCGGAGTTCATTAACTCTGATTCAATGAAGGGTCGACGAACAACGTTTTTACATTTTTACACCTTTAATTTATACCGAAGCACGGTATGGCAGGAACCTGTCGTCAGGCGTAAGTAGATTCGCGTGAAGTGTTCCGGCTTCCGTTTGTCAGCTTTTTAGCCGTTTGACAGTATATGTTAAGGGAAATAGGTTGCCTCTCACCTAGAGGGATATTAAAGTGGCTAGTATCAGTAATGAATTTTCAAGTTTGACGAAAGAGCTTTTCCGAGTTGCCCTTTATAAGCCAAATCAGGGTAAGCTTGCGCGACGTTTTTCAATGATAGGTTTCGCCCTGATTTTTATTACAGGAGCGTTTTCCTTTTACAGAGCTGATTGGTTCTCATTTGAAGTACGTAGTGTCATTGCTGCAATTATTGCAGCTACTGGTTCCTGGCTTGCATTCAGGGTAGTGAATTGGGCTCCATTCGCGGATTTTTTGGTTTCAGTCGAAGCGGAAATGACGAAAGTTTCTTGGCCTTCATACCGGGAAACTTATAATACAACCGTAGTTGTACTCGTTATATTAGCGATTTTCGTTGCAGTACTTCTCGTATTCGACTTGTTTTGGCGGACGCTTTTTCAGCACGTTTTTCAGATACTATAAAGCCTCTGAAGTATAGTTTTCATGTTTGATTTAAACGAACAGCATGACGTAGGTGTAGATTTCGACGATGCGTATGACGTAGAGTCTACCGACTCGCCTGCCGGCGAAGCCAGTGAAGTTTCAGAAGAAGCTTCCAAAGAGCCTAAAAAGCTCAAAATTAGAAAGTCAAAACCTACAGAAGATGCAGATACGCAAAACCAATCGAAAGGTGGCGTTGCTTCTCAGAATGAAAAGGACGAGAATTACGTTCCCGGTGAAAAAAAAGATTGGTATATATTAAAAGTACAGGTAAACCGCGAAGATGCTATTAAAGAAAGCATAAAGCGCAGAGTGGCAATTGCTGGTTTAGATGTATATTTTGGAGATATTTTAGTTCCTACAGAGAAAGTAACAGAATTTCGAGCAGGAAAAAAACGTATCGTCAAAAAGAAATTGTACCCTGGTTACATCATGGTGTTTATGGAAATCACAGAAGAAACGTGGTTTCTTGTTCGTGAAACTCCAGGAATAGGCGACTTTACAGGAGCAGCTGGCAAGCCAACTCCGATGCTGCCGCACGAAGTTCAGAGAATTTTACTCTCTGAAAAAGCGGACACAGAAGATTCGCCGAAGCTTAAAATTGGTTACCAAGTCGGCGACAAAATTAAAGTCAAAGACGGTACGTTTGAGAATTTTGAAGGTGAAGTACACCAAATTGATACAAGTAACGGACGTGTAACTGTTATGATAAATATATTTGGTCGTAGTACACCTGTTGAATTGGAATATTGGCAAATTGAAACCCCTAATTAAGAAGACTGAAGAAAGCACAGTATAATTACTGAAGCAATCCAAGGTCCTCTGTCCGTTGACAGAAAATGGCAAAGCAATTAGTAGCAACAGTTAGATTTCACGCAAAAGGTGGCCAAGCGACAGCTGCACCTCCGGTAGGTACTGCGTTAGGTAAATACGGCCTGAATTTAGGCCAATTCGTTCAACAGTTCAACGAGCGGACAAAAGCTGACAGCGGTATGAGAATACCAGTTGTTGTAAAAGTCTACGGTGATAGAACTTTTGAACTTGAAACAAAGAGCCCGCACAGCGTTGACCTTATTAAACAAGCCGCAGGCATAGTCAGTGGAAGTGGAAATGTTCCACGCGTAAAGGTCGGTCAAGTTACAGAAAAACAGCTCGAAGATATTGCTGCGAAGAAGGTAAAAGACCTTAATTCCAGAAGCGTTGAGGCTGCGAAAAATATCTTGACTGGAACAGCCAGAAGCATGGGAATTGAAGTAGTTTCCTAGTAAAAAATAAGTGTGTATTAAATCGGTTTCAGTCCAGGACTGCTGAAACTTAGAATTTTCAGTCCGAGAATGTACTTTTACAGTAATTCGATATAAAATGAAAAAGTCAAAAAGAGTAAAAGCGAATCTAGCGCTAAATAAAAATGCTGAACTCGTGTCAATCACTGATGCGGTCACACAATTAAAAAAATTCAAGCCAACCAAATTCGATCAATCGGTTGAAGTTGCAATGCGTCTTGGAATTGACGCCAAGCAAGCAGACCAATTAGTTCGTGGATCTATTGTTCTTCCGCACGGAATTGGCAAAAGTCTTAAAATTTGTGTTATCACCAAAGGCGACAAAGCAGCTGAAGCTACAAATGCCGGAGCTGATTTCGTTGGTGACGCTGATATCGTCGACAAAATCAAAGGTGGTTGGACTGATTTCGATGTCTGCATTGCCACTCCCGACATGATGGGATTAGTCGGTCCTCTTGGTAAAGTTCTCGGTCCACGTGGTCTTATGCCATCTCCAAGAGCTGGAACCGTAACAATGGATGTCGAAAAGACAATCAAGGAATACAAGGCTGGTAAAGTTGAGTTCCGTAACGACAAAGCTGGTATCGTCCACGCAGTTGCCGGAAAACTTAGTTTTGACAACCAGAAACTGGTAGAGAACCTTGAAGCGTTCATTAACTACGTGCTTTCGTTGAAGCCGGCAGCAGTTAAAGGACAGTATCTTAAAGGCGTCACAATTTCTGCTACGATGTCTCCCGGTGTAAGGGTTTCAATTTAGTTTCCCTTATTACAGGCTGTCAAATTTCCAGTTACAAACTTCCAGCTTTATCGATAACAATGAGTAAATTTGTAAAACAGTTATTAACAGATAATTTGAAAAGTCGTTTGACCGGTGTGAATTATGCAATGTTGATCTCTTATACCGGTATAAATGCAAACGCAAATCACGCACTCCGCTCGACTTTGGCCGAGAAGGGGATAAATATCAGCGTGATCAAAAATAGCATGGCAAGACGTGCTGCCAAGGACACCCCACTCGCTCCAGTTTTCGACAACTTGGTTGGAGCATGTGCAATTTGCTGGGGAGCTTCTGATGTTGTAGCTTTGGCAAAAGAACTTGTCAAATTGACAAAAGATAAAACTCTTAAAGGCTTAGAAATTAAAGCAGCTGTACTTGATGGTGAAGCACTTGATTCCGCACATGCGGTTGAAATCAGCAAGTGGCCTACAAGAGAAGAACAGATTGCTATTCTACTCGGTCAAATATGTGGTGTCGGTTCCAAACTCAGCTCGCAGCTTATTTCAATTGGTGGTGCTCTTGCCAGCCAAATTAAGCAAAAAGGCGAAGGCGAGGAAACTGAAAGTGTTTCAGAAGCTACCGTTGAAGCTGCAACTACAGAAGCAGAAACCAGTAGTGAAAGCACTGATGCCTAAGAACAGAATAAAAACGCTATATTTAGCGAAGTTCACAAATTGAATATTTTGGATACACTTAACCAATTGCAAGCAATTGCGAATTAACCTACGAAAGGAAAATAACAATGAGCGAAGCACGCGAATTTGCTGCGTCAATTAAAGAAATGGGAGATAAGATCGTTGGTCTTACGCTCAAAGAAGCTAAAGAACTCAGCGATTACCTTGAAGAAGTCCATGGTATTAAAGCCGCTGCTGGTGGTGCCGTAATGATGGCCGCACCTGCTGCTGGTGGCGATGCTGGCGGTGAAAAAGCTGAAGAAAAAACAGAATTCGATGTGATTCTGGACAGCTTCGGATCTGATAAGATTTCCATTATCAAAATCGTCCGCGCTGCTACTGGGGCAAGCCTTGGTGACGCCAAGACCCTCGTCGAAACAGCTGGTGCGAAGATTAAAGTTGGTATTCCGAAAGACGAAGCCGACAAACTTAAGAAAGAACTTGAAGAAAAAGGCGCAAAAGTCAGCATTAAATAGTACAAACTATTTGACTTTTATAATGTTTCAACATAAAATGATGTATTGGGGTTGTGCCTAAAGGCAATTTATATTGAACATAACTTAAATCAAGAGGCGGCCCTTTAGGGGGTCGCTTTTTTTTATGCCTGAGTCTATTAGCTTATACAGATTTTTCTCGAGTTTCCCCAAATATGACAGCTTCATTGTGTCCCCTTTTTGTGAAGCATTACGAAATTCCCTTAGCAACCAAACTT
>JBOFQC010000147.1:0-3136 GCA_051660725.1 Thermoguttaceae bacterium | reverse complement strand
GACGACTGGGCCGATTTCTTTGATCGCTTTCTGGAGAGCGAAAACCCACCACGTACCGCCGGCAGTCATTGTTTCAACGAAACTGTCAGTGAACGCTTTACCGATCTCTGAAGCGACGTTTACTTTGCAAATGCCGAGCGAGATTGCTTTATGAAGTTGGTCAGTAGGAGTTCCTGAACCGCCGTGCAACACAAGTGGAATTTCAAGCCGATTACGAATAATTTCGAGGAGTTCGAAATCTAGTTCAGGACGTTTGGCGTACATTCCGTGAGCGTTTCCAATAGAAACGGCCAAGGCGTCAATGCCCGTTTTAGCGACGAATTCTTCCGCCATTGCCGGATCGGTCAAACTTTGCGGACCAACCCCTTCATGTTGTGCGTCTTTATTTGCTCCGATTGCACCGAGTTCACCTTCAACGGAAACGCCTTTGCTGTGAGCATATTTAACAACTTCGCGGGTCATTTCGATATTTTTTTCGAATGAAAAATGCGAGCCGTCAATCATTACAGACGAAAAACCGGCATCGACTGCTCGACAAACGGTTTTCGGATCGTCTGTGTGATCGAGGTGCAAACAAACCGGGACGTCTATTTCGTTTGCTAGCATTTTTACGATTTTAACAGTGTCTTCAATTCCGCATAGCTCAGCTTCTGAAGCCGCAGCAATAAGCATTGCTGGTGAACGCAATTTTACAGCTTGTGCAAAGATAATTTTGGCCGTTTCTGCGTTGCAAAAGTTGAAGCCTCCGACTGCATATTTTTCAGTCCTTGCTTTTCCGAGCATTTCCTGAAGAGATACTAATTCTTTCATTATAACGGTAATTTTAAAGTTGATTTGGTAATATACAACAATCTTATACGGTATAAACATTAAATTGTATCAAAAAAAAAGTTTCATAACAGACTGGTGTTTGGTCAAAAATTTTTAATTCCAGTTTGCCGCGGTGTCTTTCTAACAGGTTGTCCAGTTTCGGAGAAACTGGAGCGACTTTCGCAGAAAGTCGCCTACCAAACATCGCCGAGCACTTTACGCTTGAATATTTTTCCTGTTTTACCTATGTTATACCAAATAGAAAAGCAAAATGATATTTTAGATGTGTATGGTATGACATATACCGATTCTAAGAAAAAAACTTGGAGAAACGATAAAAAGCGTTCTTCCGCCGTCAAAATTTTCTCCGCACTTTACTAAAAAACTTCTCGATAAGCATGACAGACGAAAAGGTGTTGATCGTCTAAATTCCCTGTGAGAGTCTATTACTTTGCTGTACGTGATCAATGTGTTGCAGTTTACTCGTTGTAAAGCAAGGAAACTGCTGTTCAAAGACTACGTGTGGCACATACTCCTCATTTGGTGTGGAGAAACCCGAGTCGGGTAGGATAGGCACGAGGCCGGATATGATGAAGGCTTCCACCTCCTTAAACCGCAACCTCGTTGGGCTGCTCCCGTTATCAGGACGGGACTTAATAACCGACTTAGGCAGAAATTGTAACGCTCCTTATACGTAAGGAGACAAAATCAAGGAGAACAAGTTTATGAGAAAAATGTTTTTTGGTTTGCTGATTGTAGCTGCTGCCGCGTTGTCCAGTTCGGCGGTTTATGCGTCAAACTGTGATCTCGGAGGGGGCTACTATAACGGTTGCTCGACTGGCGGTTGCGGAGACAGCGGATGTGCTGCCCGCTTTGGTAATGGATACAAATTATTCGCACTGAATGATTGTCCAGGTGCTACCGTCCAAGTTGGAAAAACAGTGTTCGAAGTTGGCGGTTGGATGGAAGCCGGTATTTACGGAAACGAATACGGTGCCCGCGCCGGAAACTCTGCACCTTTTGGAAACCCGGATGGACAATGGGGTGGAAATAGTACTGGTATCGGTAACGGTGCCGCACTTGGTTCACTCCGCAATGGCGATTTCAACATGCAGCAAATGGGTTTCTTCATTGAAAAGAAAATGGATACCCGTTGCGGTTGGGATTGGGGAACTCGTATGGAAGCCGTTTACGGCACCGATGCGTGGATTGCCCAATCTTGGGGTGATGGCCCAGATAAAAAAGGCGATTTCGGTTGGGGTGAAGGCGACTACGGTCTCGCACTTCCGCAAATGTACGGAGAAGTTGGATATCACAAGTGGAGCATCAAAGCTGGTCGTTTTGCTTCACCGTTCGCACTTGATCCGTATGCCGCTACAGAAAGATTTTTCTACAGCCGCTCGCTTGCGTTCAACCTTGATCCGGTTGTTGGCATGACTGGTGCTCTCGTCAACTACGACGTAAACAAATGCTTCAGCGTTTTCGGTGGTTGGACCGCTGGTTTCGACACTTTGGTCAATGAAAACGATGGATCGACTGGTATTTTCGGTGCCCGCGCCAAACTCGGAAGAACAGCTCTCGGTTACACAGCTGGTATTGGCACACTTGCAGACCTTGGTGCTGGTGGAGCGGACGTATTCCGTCAATCGTTCTCGTTCGATTGGTACATCAACCGTTGCTGGCAGTACTCATTAGCCTACAATATGGTTAATTACAGCGAATTCCCAGGTGCTGGAAATGCTGGTGGTTATGGTATTAGCAATGAATTGCTCTACAAGTACAACCGTTGCTGGGCATTCGGTCTTCGTGGCGAATGGTACAAAAACACTGGTGTAGAACCTAATAATTGGACAACACCAGAAGGAACGAACAACTACGAATTGACACTTGGTGCGAACTGGACACCAGCCAAACGTTTGACAATTCGTCCGGAACTCCGCTACGATTGGTGCGATGAAAACAGATTCGGTAAAGCTGGCGACAAAGATACGCAAGTTTCCGGTGGTTGTGCCGCAATTGTTAAGTTCTAATTTTCAGATTGAAATTAGATGTTGACATAAAAAAACCCTGGGTTTTCATAACCCGGGGTATTTTTTTGTATACAACACCGAACAGGGTTCGGCGGCTAAAACATTACTTTAATCGAATTCTTCGTCCATGCCGAGAATGAGTTTTAGCGACTCGGCCTGTTCAATATACTCACCGCGTGAAGTGTGTACGTGTTCCGCTTCGGTGAGAAATTGAATCTTTTCGGTGTACGGTACATTCATCTGCTTTAAGATTTTTTCATAAGGACGTAAATCCTCACCGTAAACCAACAAAAGTT
>JBOFQC010000146.1:0-4642 GCA_051660725.1 Thermoguttaceae bacterium | reverse complement strand
ATCCGGAAGCGTATCTGCAAAAAGTGTGCGACGAATTGCAAAATGAGCTTAAAAACGCTTCAGAAAAAGAGAAGCCGGCCCTGAGCGAACAGTTCATGGAGGTGAAGTCGCGGCAAATGTCCGTGATGATGGATCACCTGAAATCATACGTGAAAATGGCGAAAGAGGGACGCAAGGTCCGTTTGCCGCTTTTGAACCGCGAAATCCCAATTGTGTTGGACGAATGGGCCAAACCGGACAAAGGAACCGGCTGCGTTAAAATCACCCCGGCACATGATGTGAACGACTACGAAGTCGGACTTCGGCTCGACTTGCCAATGATTAACATTTTGAACCGGGACGGAACCCTGAACGAAAACGCGGGACAATTCGCTGGTTTAACCGTAAAACAGGCGCGCACAGCCGTTGTTGAGGAATTAAAACAGCTGCGTATTCTCGCAAAAGTGGAAGACCGAAAAATTGAGCTTGCTCACAGTGACCGGTCCAAAACGCCAATTGAGCCGTTTTTGAACGACCAGTGGTTTGTGAAAATGAACGAGTTGGCCCAGTCCGCGATTAACGCCGTGTATAAGTCGGAAGACGAAACGGAAGCGAAAACAGAAACGGCAGGACAAGAAGCAGGAAATGTAAACACTGCAGCAGGAAATGTAAACGCCGAGTCTGGATGCGACTCGAAAAACGCAAAATGCGGCAAGAGATGCGAAAAGAAAATCAAGATCATACCGGCTCGTTACACGAAAGGTTACGTTGATTGGCTCAGTGAGAAACGTGATTGGCCAATTGGTCGGCAACTTTGGTGGGGACACCAGATCCCGATTTGGTACTGCAAGGGAGCAAGCGAATCGGACTTGGAAAAAGCATTTACCGGACGCAGCGATGTGATTTGGCAGTGGGACGAAGCAAAATCCGAGTGGTGGATTTGTTCGCAAAACGAGGATTTGTCTGAAAACGCAGTGCCCGGCTTCAAACTCGTAAGAGAAGAAGATGTGCTTGACACCTGGTTCAGCAGTGCGCTTTGGCCGCATTCGACACTCGGTTGGCCGGACGCGACACCGGAACTTGCGTACTATTATCCGACAAATGTGCTTATCACAAGCCGTGACATTATCACACTTTGGGTTGCCAGAATGGTGCTTGCCGGACTGTTTGATGTCGGCGAAATCCCGTTTTCGGAAGTTTACATTCACCCGAAAATTTTAGACAAATACGGCGAAGGAATGTCGAAATCCAAAGGGAACGGAATTGATCCAATCTCGGTAATGGAAAAGTTCGGAGCCGATGCGCTGCGGTTCGCACTTGCGTTTTTAACAACTGAAACGCAAGACCTGTGCCTGCCGCTCGATTTCGAATGCCCGCATTGCGAAGCAATTGTGGAACAGACTAAAAAGAACCGTATTCTGCCGAAAATACAGTGTCCGAAGTGTAAAAAAGATTTCGGTACACAGTGGGCCAAAACGGACGAAGACCTCGCTTTACCGCAAGGTGCAGTTGTCGGCGAACGATTCGAAGTGGCGAGAAATTTCTGTAATAAACTTTGGAACGCCAGCCGTTTCGTAATGCTGTCTTTAGAAGATATGAAACAGGCGAACGGCGGAAATTCAACGTCTGGAACGAAACCCGCAGTTTTTGAGAATCAGTCTTCGTATCTTGAAGACCGTTGGATATTGAGCCGACTCGCAACGACAATTGACGAAACGACGGGTTACCTTGAATCATTCCAATTTTCGGATGCAACGCTTACGCTTTTCCAATTTGCTCGGGATGAGTTTTGCAGTTTTTACGTCGAAATGCTGAAATACAGGCTTTCCGACGAAAAAATGAAGCCGCAAGCGCAAGCGGTGTTGTTACATGTGCTTGACAATTTGTTACGGCTGCTTCACCCGATTGTTCCGTTTGTGACCGAGGAAGTGTGGCAGCGGTTGGCCGAATACGCACCAGTTCGTGGACTTTCGAATACAGAGCCGGCAGCCGAAAGTATTGCAATTGCTTCTTGGCCGACTGCGAATAAAGCCGACATTTCCAAAGAAATTGAGGAACAGTTCGCGGACTTCCAGGAAGTGCTACGTGCCATTCGTGATATCAGAGCGAGGCAAAACGTGCCGCCGAAAACGGAAATTAACTTCTCGGTGAAGTGTACTGAAGTTGCCGCCGCACAGTTGAAGCAGCTTGAGCCGTACTTCCTTTCAATGTCGGGCGCAAAAGCTGTTGGTTGGGGGCCGGACGTTGTTGTGCCGCCGCTTGCCGCTACGGTATCACTGCCGGAAATGGATATTTACGTCGACCTTGCCGGTTTAATTGACGTTGATGCCGAGCTTAAGAAAAAGGAAAAAGAGATCGAAAAACTTCTCGGCTTTATTAAGGCGAAAGAAGGAAAGCTCATGAATATTGCTTTCACGTCAAAAGCTCCGCCGGAAGTTATCGACAAGGAATATAAATCACTTGACGAACTGAAATCCCAACTCGAAGCGACGCAGACCGCTTATGATGTTCTACGTGCCGGAGTAAAGTAGGAGGAAGACGTTAGACGTTAGATTTTTAGCATCAGATTCTGAAGTCTAACGTCTGAAGTCTAACGTCTAATATTAAAATGTTCGAGCCGTAAACGGTAATACTGGTACGCCGGGCGCACGCATCAAAATTATGTCCTCAAGTTCAGTTGCGAGTAAAAACTGCCCGCAACTGCACAGGATTTCTTCCGTTGTCAGATTGCCTCCGACATTGCTTTGTTCTTCACGAATAGTGATGATTATCTCTTTGAAAGAGCGGTAGCCGTTAATCAATTCAATCATCCGTTTGATCTGCGGATTCCAGGGCAAAACAACATTATACTTTTCTTCAGGTGAGATTTTTACAATGAGCTGCGGTGTGGTGTCAGCTTCCGTTGAAAGGAATTTTTCCCGCCAATGGTTTTGGTTTTGTGACATCGGGTTGAAGAATACAATATTGTCCCAATTATTCGGGTCTATTCGTGAAGCGTTCGGCCTAATTGCCCAGAAAATATGTTCTTCAATTGTGTTCCAAACAATTTCGGCGACTGCTTGCGTGTCTTGAATCGGCAGTTGTTTTAGCAGATCGAGTAATTCCGGGTTCTTTTGCGCGAACCACGGTTGGTACATTATTCGGGTGTGTCGGGCAAAATTAGCCAATTTAAGGTTTTTACGATCCAAAATTTCGTATATTTGCGGCACCGTCAGCGCACAACCGTCTTCACGGAGAAAATGAGCGGCGAAAGCGTCGTCTTTCATGGAGCGAACATCGGAGACCAGATTTTCGAAAGCCAAACGAGTAAAATTATGATCAGGCGCGAAAACGTATAATTCTTTTAAACGGTCAACTTCTTCCTGCACGCCTGGCGAATCGGAACCGAGAATATTGGCAATTGTTTGAAATTGTCGGTACGGTTCGCGTCCATAAAACCCGAAGCAGCTCATGCCGAGCGCACCGTCTGGTTTCATGAAAGCGAGTATTTTGTCGAGCTCGGATTCAAAATCATCTTTCCAATTTAAAGCACCGCAGCATCTAACGTAATCGAACTGGTTATTTCCGAGCGGCCTTGTGTGTGAATGTTTATCCGAATTACTACTATTATCTGAATTTCTCGGATCAACGAACAGCTCGTGTACCGCTTCGAGTTCGCCGGTACACCAGAGGATGCGGTCAGCAACGCCGATTTTCGTCGCACGCGCTTTGGCGAGTTCCACGCTAAGTGGGCTGTAATCAAAATGCACAATTCGAGATTGGGTTCCAACCAATTGAGCGGCAAGGAAAAGCGTCTCGTCGCCTGGCGAGTGGTCGTTAATCGAGAGTGCCAAAAAGTTTGCGCAGAAATTCTTTTGACCTGCGAAACAATAATGGTTGACGCAATCAAGTTCGTCCAATGGATTCGAACGGAGAGTCCGTTGGTCCGACTCCAGATTACGACTCGGATAAATAAACGTATCTAATTCTTTTCGTTTTAGAGTGGTTGGCATTTTTAATTGCGAATATTTTGATTACTTTGTTTTATGAGTTTGAAAACGTTGATACAGTGCTATGTAAATAATTTTTTTGAGTGGTATCAGCCTGGCCCTGCTCGGCGCTGTACGTTGTGTAAGCTACTGTTTTTCAATCAGTGGTTTCGATTCCATTCCCAGTTCGATTTTAAGCGGCTCGGACAGATTGTTTTTTCCGGTAACACTTGACGCGGTCTGCCGTTTTGGCGCTGTCTGATTCCACTCGATCATTGGTTTGTTCGAATCGTTGGAAATACCTTTTATTGTCTGTTCTTTCGATGTTTTGTTAGTGGTGGCGTCAAGTTGGATAACAGTCGGCTTGGCTATTTTCCCCCACTTGTCGTTGTCATTAACGCTTTTGCTGTTCTTGTTTTTGTTGCCGTTGTTGGTTTTCTTGCTGGAGTCAACTATTTCATGACCGAAAGTGATCCCTCTTTGAACTACTTCGCTATGAATAACTTCACTTTCTATAACTTCATTTACAAAAACTTCATTTTTAACAACTTCATTTTCGTTGTGAGCAATTTCCACATGCGAGTCTGCTGACGCGGGATAAAAATTATTTTCTGGGGGGATATCAGTATTCTCTTCGGGCAGGTCGTAGGCGGTATCAAATACTGTGTTATCTACTTGGTTCGTAATAGTAATTT
>JBOFQC010000145.1:0-1950 GCA_051660725.1 Thermoguttaceae bacterium | reverse complement strand
CAAGAATTTGCGGCGGAATCCAGAGGTTTACAACGTGTACGGTTCCAAGAAATGGCAGGGCGTTTACAGTTTGAAAACCGATTTTTTTAGTTACAAACGTGCAAGTGTGGTCGGCTCGAATCGTTGGATTACCGGGGATTCCGGTGTCTGCGTCGAGTCCGCTCGGCAGATCAACAGCCAACACTTTTGCCGACTTCTCGGCACGAGCTTCGTTAATCGCAGAAATCGCAACGTCGAACGGATGCCGCGGTGCGCCAGTCGTTCCCGTTCCCAATAAAGCGTCAATTATCCAATTGGAACCGGCCAAATCGCTAAGATAATCGTTGTGCGACTCTGCGGAATAACACGAACACCGAAATCTGTTTGGAAAATCGCTTTCACTTCTGGCGGATTTTTCAACTGCTCCGTGTAAATAATTCGGATTCATCTTTTCGAGAATTTTAAAATTCGTCGCAGCGTCACCTGTGAGCGAATCCGGGTCGGCAAACAACCAGACGTTTACTTTTTGTCCAAGAATAATCAATCTTCTGGCAATTGCGAAGCCATCACCGCCGTTGTTCCCTTTTCCGCAGCAAATTGTTACGGTGCCAACCTGTTCGGAGTTGTTTAGTTTTTGCAATACTTCGACAACTCCGCAGGCTGCGTTTTCCATAAGCACAACGCCGGACATGCCGTATTTTTCAATTGCTACGGAATCTATCAAACGTGATTGGTCTCTTGTAAGAAAATACATCCGGTTTATGCAGTATGAAGTCAAAAAGTTGAAATAAATTTTATATATAATCGCTGATCTAGGATCAGCGGCTAAACAAAATTGACTAACTTACGATTGACTTTGTACTAAACTTTTATTTCCTCGACAATGTACGGAGCACGGTACGTACCGCGAGCCAATTTGTTGGCGGCATCGTTGTTGTGGAAGCACTCGTTTGGTGTGTCGCACTCCAACCACTGACCCAAAATGGTTTCGGACGGGTCGATTTCATGAGCTGCCAAGTGCTGCAAGTACTTGTCGTGCATTTCCACGAAGTACGGGTAATCTGCAATGGCTTTCTTTTGGTTCGCAACGCTCGCTTTTTCACCGAGTCGGTACGAAATATTCCCTGAATGGCCAATTCTCGTGGAAATCTGACCGCACAACACGTCGGCAACCAAATCTTCTTTGCGTCTGCTCCGTACAACATCGACAAAATTGGCGAAAATGTCGCCCGCTTCGTTCCATTTTTCGATGAGTTTATTTTCTTTGTCGTAGGCTTCACAACGCTGCGAATGATCAATGCCGAGCCAACCCCCTTCGCAGTCGATCACAACACCGTCTTGCGAAAATCCACGGAACTTTTCGACACCGTTCGAACCTTTGGCAACGCGTAAATTGTGCACTTCGTAAAGAATCGGCGGTGAATCGGGGTAATCGTAGTAAATAATCTGCGTGTTCGGCACATCACCTTTATCATTGAACAGGAACCGTCCTCCCATACTTATAACACGACGAGGCATATCTTCAAGTCCGAGCACCCAACGTGCCACGTCTACCTGATGAACACCCTGATTCAGCGATTCGCCGTCTCCCATGTTCCAAGTGAAACTGCAGTCGTACTGGATTCGGTCACGGTAAACCGGGTCCATTTGAGCCGGACCGCACCAAAGATCGTAATTAAATCCTTCCGGCAACGGTAACGGCTCGGTTCGGTTTCCAATCGGCACTCGCGGCTTGTTGGCGTATGCGGTTACGTGGTTGATTTTACCAAGATTTCCGTCCTGCACCCAATTAATTGCTTTGTGAACAGACGGAAAACCGCGAATTTGCGTACCGTGCTGTACAACCCGATCATATTTTCTGGCTGCGTTGACCATTTGCCGCCCTTCCCAAATGAAGTGCGAAAGCGGTTTTTCGCAGTACACGTCTTTACCTGCCTGACACGCCCAAATAGTAGCCAAGCCGTGCCAGTA